>NZ_JAGYGN010000008.1:0-260248 GCF_019947515.1 Pseudomonas sp. A-B-19 | reverse complement strand
TGGTCAGGCCGCTGCCTTGCGCTTGCATCACGCGCTTACTGGTGTAGTTCTCCGACGCGATCAGCTCGATGTGATCTTCCTGACGTTGCTCCTCGGCATTCATCGCCGCCAGCAGTGCATCGTCGTAGCCCTGGATCTGGTCGTGCTTGCTGAACATGGTGTGGTCCTCGTGTGGAAGGGTTGGGCTTCAAGCGTCGGCGTGCTCTGCGGTCAGGCGTTCGTAGGCGTCTTGATCGAGTAAATCGCTCAGCGCCAGGGCATCGACCGGTTTGAAGCGAAAGAACCAGCCTTCGCCCAATGGGTCTTCGTTGACCCGTTCCGGGGTGCTCTCCAGCGTGGCGTTCACCTCAACTACTTCACCGTCCAACGGCATGCCGATGCTGCTGGCGGCTTTCACCGATTCCAGCACCGACACTTCAGCGCCCGCATCGAAGGCGCCCAGTTCAGGCACCTGAACGAACACCACATCCCCCAGCGCCTGCTGGGCAAACGCGGTGATGCCGACGGTGATCAGGCCATTGCTCTCAAGGCGTAACCATTCGTGATCGACGGTAAAACGCAATTGGCTCATCTCAACTCCTTATTGTTTTAAGGCTCGTGGCGGGGCGACGAGCGGGGTTGCAGGAGTGATAGCAAGGGCGGTGCCAATGTTGATTAGTTGTTTTAAATCAACGGCTTGATGTGTTTGTATGAAGTGCGAAAGATTTCATTCGTATTGAAATCAATACAGACAAGCAGGGCTGTGGGCGCAGACGCTGTAAATGCGGGGTGGGAAAGGTTTTGTCTTGATTTCGCTACGCTGTATCGATTTGCAGACAAAGAATTCAACAGCAACACTGACCCCCCTGTGGGAGCGAGCTTGCTCGCGATGAGGGCGTGTCAGTCAATATCAATGTGTCTGTCATACGGCAATCGTCGGAACGCCGCCCGGAGCAAGCTCGCTCCCACAGGGGGAATGTAGTGTCGGTGAGAAAGTGTTCCGGCAGATCACTCAGGGCTTGGCGGGAATCCCGTATTTGCGCAAGCGAATCGCAATCGCGCTATGGGACGTCTGCAACCGCGCCGCCAGCAAACGGCTGGACGGATAGCTGCGATAAAGCTGTTCCAGCAGGTTCTTCTCAAAGTCGCCCACAGCCTCTTCCAGGCTGCCGACTTCGCCGTCGTTCTGCCGCTCCACCGCGGTGCGGGCGATGTCTAGGTCGTCGATGTCCACCAACGGGTTTTCGCAAATCGCCGCCGCGCGAAAGATCACGTTTTGCAGTTGCCGCACGTTGCCCGGCCAGCGGTTGCCGAGCAGGGCGCTGAAGGTGCTCGGTGCCAAACGACATGCCGGTCGCTGGATCTGCGCACAGGCCTGCTGCATGAAGTGATTGGCCATCAGCAGGATGTCGTGCCCGCGCTCGCGCAGCGGCGGCACTTGCAGGTTCAGCACGTTGAGGCGGTAGAACAGGTCCTCGCGAAACCGTCCTTCGGCGACCATTTTTTCCAGGTCACGGTGGGTGGCGCTGAGCACCCGCACATTGACCCGCACTTCCTTGTCGCCACCGACCCGGCGGAAGCAGCCATCGCTCAAAAAGCGCAGCAACTTGGCTTGCAGATAGGGCGACATTTCCCCCACTTCATCGAGGAATACCGTGCCCTGATCGGCCAGTTCCAGCAGGCCGAGCTTGCCGCCCCGTTGCGCGCCGGTGAAGGCACCGGGGGCGTAGCCGAACAGCTCGCTCTCGGCCAGGCTCTCCGGCAGCGCGGCGCAGTTCAGGGCCAGGAACGGCGCATCGTGCCGTGGGCTGATGGCATGGCAGGCACGGGCCACCAGTTCCTTGCCGGTGCCGGTTTCACCCTGGATCAGCAATGGCGCATCAAGGGCCGCCACCCGTTGCGCGCGGGCCTTGAGCGCGCGGATCGGCGGTGATTCGCCGAGCAGCGCATCGAAGCCTTCGGCATGGTCATGGTGCAGGGCCGACAGGCGTTCGCCGATGCGGTTGGGTTGGTACAGGGTGAGCAGGGCGCCGGCGTCAGTGATCGGCATCGCGTCGAGCAGCAAGGTCTGGCCGCCGAGACTGACCTCGTGCATCGGCAGGCGGAAATGCTGAGCGATCAGGGTGCGCTGCAATTGGGCATCGTCGAACAGCGTGGTCAGCGATTCACCGGCCGGTTCGCGCCCGCAGAGGGCGATCAGCGCCGGGTTGGCCAGCAGCACATGGCCGCGATCATCCACCGCCAGCACCGGGTCGGAACTGGCGGCCAGCAGGGCGTCCAGTTGCAGGCGCCGCCGCTGCCCCGGAAGGATGTCGACCAGGGTCACGGCCTGCACGCCGTGCACGCCGAAAAGCGCCTCGCGCAACTCTTCCAGCACCTCGGCACCGAGGGTCGGCGCATCGATGTAGACGTTCGGCGGCACCATCTCCACGGCGTCCAGGTTGAAACTGCGACCACCGAGCAGGGCCAGCACTTCCTGGGTGATGCCGACGCGGTCGATGAAGGTGACGTGGATGCGCATGACGGGCCTGCAAGGTTGGCGAACCGAATCAGTATGCCCGGCAAAATTTGGATTTGGCGAGCGTCACATCACGGCTGGCCGGTTTTACGGGCGCTGGCGGCAAGGTCCTCGAGGAACGCCTGGAGGATCGGTGGCGGTGCCGTGCCGCGTCGGGTGATCACGTCGAACGGCGATTTCAAACGCAGACTCCCGGGGGCCAACTGGTGCATCTCGCCGCTCTTGACCCACTGGGCGGCGAAGTGCTCCGGCAGAAAACCCAGATAGGCGCCGGAAATGATCAGGATCGCCGTGGCTTCGATGTTGTCCACGGTGGCGGCCGCCTTGCTCACGCCCAGGTGTTCGAGGTCGTATTGCTGCATGTAGCCGCGCACGACGATGCGCCCGGCAGCGACTTCTTCGAGCAGTTCCTCACCTTCGGCGTGGCTGCCATACAACGGGTGACGCCGCCCGCAATACAAGCCCAGCGCTTCCTGGTACAGCGGCGTTTGCAGTAACCCCGGCACATGGATCGGAAAGTGCCCGATGGCCAGGTGCAGGCGACCGTCGAGCACCCGTTCTTCGAGTTCCGCCGGGGTGCCGACGTACACGTTCAGGTGCACGTCATGCCCGCGGGAGACGAAGCGCTGGGTGGTGCGCGGAATCGGCGAGTCGGGGTCGGTGATCGTGGTGTCGATGATCCCCAGGTTGAGCTTGCCACTGATGTGCTGCTTGAGCACGTCGGCGTCCATGCAGAAGTTTTCCACCGCCGACAGCAGGCGCTGGGTGGCTTCATGAATCGCCACCCCTTGTTCGGTCAGGCGGAAGCCACTGCGCCCGCGCTGGCAGAGCTTTACCCCCAGGCGGGTTTCCAGATGGGTCATCTGTTCGCTGATGGTCGACTGCCCGGCATTGAGCGCCGCCTGCGCGGCCGAGAAGCCGCCGCAGCGGACGATCGTGGCGAACACCCTGAGCAGTTTCAGGTCGACATCGTGCAGCTGGATCATCTTGGACCTCCGGCCTGTGGATGCATCGGGAATACCGATATGAGTATCTGATGTTTAGCATTTTTTCCACGAAAACCTGCGCCCATAGTCTTTCCAACGGCGGTCGCCTTGCAGTCCGTCAAGCCGATAACAAGAAGTGGAGAGGCTAGAAATGTCGAACAACGGTTATGAATCCGGTCGCCTGAACCTGCCATTCGTGGGTCATTGCACCTTTGGCAAATCCCCGGTGTGCACCGATTGGGATGCCCTGGATGCCGACGTCGCGGTGCTCGGCGTGCCCAACGACATGGGCACCCAGTGGCGCTCCGGCGCACGCTTCGGACCACGCGGGATTCGCGAAGCATCGACGCTGTTTTCCTTCGGCCACGCCGGCGCCTACGACCACGAAGATGACGTGATGTACCTCACCGCATCGGATGTGCGCATGGTCGACGTCGGTGATGCCGACATCGTCCACACCGACATGGCCACCAGCAACAAGAACACCGAATACGCCGTGCGCAAGATCCTCGATGCCGGCGTGATGCCGGTGGTGCTCGGCGGCGATCACTCGGTGCACGCGCCAGTGATCAAGGCCTTCGAAGGCCGCGGCCCGATCCACATCATTCACTTCGATGCGCACCTGGATTTCGTCGACGAACGCCACGGCGTTCGCTACGGCCACGGCAACCCGCTGCGCCGCGCATCCGAAATGAACCACATTGTCGGCATGACCCAGATGGGCATCCGCAACGTGTCGTCGTCCAACCGCGACGACTACGAAGCGGCCCACGAAGCCGGCTCGAAAATCCTCTCGGTGCGTGACGTTCGCCGTCTTGGCGTCGAGGGCGTGCTGGCGCTGATCCCGCAGAACATCAACTACTACATCACCATCGACATCGACGGTTTCGACCCGTCCATCGCCCCCGGCACCGGCACCCCGAGCCATGGCGGCTTCCTCTACTACGAAGTGCTGGAAATCATCCAGGCCCTGGCCAAGCGCAGCAAAGGCAACATCGTCGGCATGGACCTGGTGGAGGTTGCACCGGTGTACGACCCGACCGGCATGACTTCGATCCTCGCCGCGCAACTGCTGCTCAACAGCATCGGCTTCATCTTCCACGAGCGGGGCAAGGTGCGGGCCGCCGCCGAGAGCGAAACCACTCCAGCCTGATCATCGAAACCACATAACCCGGCAGTGCCTGACTGCCGGGCAGAGAGAATAAAAATGGACACGATCGTCAAGAATTACCTGCAAAAATTCGGCGTCAGCGAAGCCACCCAGACCTTCCTCAGCAAGGTCCAGAAGATGTTCATCGGCGGCGCCTGGGTCGAAGCCAGCGACGGCCAGACTTCCGATGTGATCGAACCCTCGACCGAAGGCCTGATCACCCGCATTCCCATGGGCACTGCCGATGACCTGGACCGCGCTGTGCAAGCAGCCCGCGCGCAGTTCGACGGCGGCGCCTGGCGCCAGGCCAAACCGGCCGAGCGCGAGCGCATGATGCAGCGCCTGGCCGACCTGATCGAGCAGAACGCCGCTGAACTGGCGGAAATCGAATCCATCGACATGGGCAAGTCCGTGGCCTTCGCCAAGGACGTGGACATCCAGGGCACCGTCGATACCCTGCGTTACTTCGCCGGCTGGGCCACCAAGCTGCACGGGCGTACCGTCGAACCTTCGCTGCCGGGCAATTACCTGGCCTATACCCGCAAGGAAGCGGTCGGCGTGGTCGGCGCCATCGTGCCGTGGAACTTCCCGCTGCAAACCATGGCCTGGAAGCTCGGCGCGGCGCTGGCGACCGGTTGCACCGTGGTGGTCAAGCCCGCCGAGCTGACTTCGTTGTCGGCCCTGCGTTTCGCTGAGCTGGTGCAGGAAGCGGGCATTCCGGATGGCGTGATCAACATCGTCACCGGGCGCGGCAGCGTGGTCGGTGCGGCCATGGCCACCCACCCTGGCATCGACAAACTGACCTTCACCGGCTCGACCCCGGTCGGCCAGACTGTCGGCCGCGCAGCGCTGGATGACATGAAGCGCCTGACCCTCGAACTCGGTGGTAAATCGCCGGTCATCGTCTGTGCCGACGCCGACATCCCGGCCGCCGCCCAAGCGGTCGCCAACGGCGTGTTTTTCAACTCCGGGCAGGTATGCGACGCCGGTACACGGGCCTATATTCATAGCGGTGTCTACGACGAATTCCTGCGTGAGCTGATCGCCTACACGCGCACCCTGAAAATGGCTCCGGGCCTGGACCCGGACTGCTTCATTAGCCCGCTGGTCTCGGCCCTGCAAAAGCAGCGCGTGACCGAGTACATCGAAACCGGCAAGGCCGAAGGCGCCGAACTGGTCTACGGCGGCCAACCGGTCGAAGGCCCTGGCTTTTTCGTCGAGCCGACCATCTTCGCCAATTGCCGCAACGACATGCGCATTGTCCAGGAAGAGATCTTCGGCCCGGTGCTGGTCACCGCACCGTTCGACGATGAAGAAGAGGCACTGGCCCTGGCCAACGACTCGCCTTACGGCCTGGCGGCGGCGCTTTATTCCAACGACCTGGGCAAGGTGCACAGCCTGATACCACGTTTGAAGGCAGGCTCGGTCTACGTCAACGCCCACGGCACCCTCGATCCGTCGATGCCGTTCGGTGGCTACAAGCAGTCCGGATTCGGCAAGGACCTGGGCGCCGAGCAGCTCGACTACCTGCTCGAAACCAAGGCGGTGTGGATCACGCTGCCGGGCTGATGTTGATCAGATAAGACAAGGAACAATGCAATCCCTGTGGGAGCGAGCTTGCTCGCGATGACGGTTGCACATTCAACATGTGTGTTGCCTGACCCGCCCCCATCGCGAGCAAGCTCGCTCCCACAGGTTTTGCATCTTCCAATAAGGCATCTGCAACAACGCCAGGTAGGCACGGGTAACACTGGACCTGTGGCCCTTGCCACAGGGGAGTCGTTCACCCGAAAGAACGCGGTTATCTCGTCATGATCTTCCAACAATAAGAGTCCATCATGAACACTAACGCCAAGTCCGCCACGAGCGTGTCCAGCCTCGACGAAAAATCCGTCGTCGAGGGGCATTCCATTGACTTCATCCCCGAGAACGAGCGCACCGACAAACTGTCGAGCCAGGGCCCGTTCTGGTTCCTCGGCAATTTCACCTTCTTCACCATGACCATCGGCTTCGTTGGCCCAAGCGTCGGCCTGACCGCGCTCTGGACCACGCTTGCCGGTACGCTGGGCATCATGTTCGGCACGCTGTTCATGGCGTTTCACGGCTCCCAGGGCCCGCACCTTGGCCTGCCGCAGATGATCCAGTCCCGCGCGCAGTTCGGTTATCGCGGGGTGATCCTGGTGCTGCTCGCCACGCTGTTCGTGTTCGCCGGCTTCAACATCGTCAACCTGGTGCTGATGATGCAGGGGCTGCACACGCTGTTCGGGTTCAACCCGGCGGTGATCGCGGTGGCGGTGACCATCCCGGCGGCGGTGCTGGCGATTCTCGGCCATGACTGGATGCACCGCAGCTTCAAATGGGCGTTGTACCTGTCGTTGCCGCTGTATGGCCTGGTGACCGTGGCCGTGGTGATGGGCTGGGTGCCGGATGCAGTGCTGCCGGCACTCGCCGAGGGCGAAGTGGCCCGGGAGCCGCTGGGTTTCAACTGGACCGGTTTCATCGCGCAGTTTGCGGCGGCCGCCAGCTACAACATCGCCTATGCGCCTTATGTGTCGGACTACTCGCGCTACCTGCCGAAAAACACCTCCAGCGGCAAGCTGATCGCCGTGGTGTTCCTCGGGGCCTCGCTGTCCGGTGCGTGGATGATTTCCGTGGGCGGCTGGCTGGCCGATCACCTGCACTCCACTGATGTGCTGGTGGCCCTGGGGCAAGTCGGCAACACCGTGTCGCCGCTGGTGGGCACAGCGGTGGTGGTGGTCACCATCCTGGCGTTCCTGCCGGTGATCGCGATGAACATCTACAGCGCAAAGCTGACCACGCTGACCTGCGTCGACTCGATCAAGCACATCGAACCGACCCGCAAGGCACGCATCCTGGCCATCGGTTTCGTGATCCTGCTGCAATTGGGCGTGGCCCTGAGCATCCAGAGTTCCGGCAAAGGCCTGTCGGTACTGGGGATCTACCTGGTGGTGATGCTGTACTTCCTGGTGCCCTGGACCTCGGTCAACCTCACTGACTACTTCTTTGTGCGCAGGGGCCGCTATGCCATCCCGCACTTCTTCATGCCCCACGGCAACATCTACGGCAGCTGGGGGCTGCGCGGCATCGCCGCCTATGCCATCGGTTTTGTCTCGATGATCCCGTTCTTCTACATCTTCGACGGCGTTGAACAGCGCGAAGTGTATGTCGGCCCGCTCGCCAAGGCGCTGGGCAGCATCGACATCGCCTGGCTGGTCGGGTTGATCGTATCTGGCCTGGCGTACTACTGGCTGAGCCGCTCGATCGATCTGAAACGCGAAGAAGCGGTGATCCAGCAGATCGAGAAAAACTCCCCGCAATACACCACCGGCGACACGCTGACCCACAAACAGCAGCCACCGCGGGTATTCACTGAATCGACGGTCGGGAGATAGTCATGACCACGCAAAGAATGACCACGCAAAAAATGGCTACGCAAAAATACGACTACATCATCATTGGCGCAGGCTCGGCGGGTTGTGTGTTGGCCAACCGGCTGAGCGAAGACCCGGCCACCTCGGTGCTGGTCCTGGAATTCGGCGGCAGCGACAAGAGCGTAGTGATCCAGATGCCCAGTGCCTTCTCGATCCCGATGAACACCAAGAAATACAACTGGCGCTACGAGACCGAGCCAGAGACCCACCTCAACGGCCGGCGCATTCACTGCCCACGGGGCAAGGTGCTGGGCGGATCGTCGTCGATCAACGGCCTGGTGTACATCCGTGGCCACGCGCTGGACTTTGACGAGTGGGAGTCCCTGGGTGCCGAAGGCTGGGGCTATCGCAACTGCCTGCCGTACTTCAAGCGTGCCGAAAGCTACGAGTCGGGCGGTGACAGCTATCGCGGGCAGACCGGGCCGCTGCACACCACCAACGGCAACCACATGAAAAACCCGCTGTACGGCGCCTGGGTCGAAGCCGGCGCGGAGGCGGGCTACATCAAGACCGAAGACTGCAACGGCTACATGCAGGAAGGTTTCGGTGCCATGCACATGACCGTGAAGAACGGTGTGCGTTGCTCCACCGCCAATGCCTATCTGCGCCCGGCCATGGGCCGTCCGAACCTGACGGTGATCACCCATGCGATGACCCGCCAGATCATCCTCGAAGGCAAGCGGGCGGTGGGGGTCATGTATGACCACGGTGGCCAGACCCACCAGGTGTATTGCAACCGCGAAGTGCTGATTTCGTCCGGCCCGATCGGCTCGCCGCACCTGCTGCAACGCTCCGGCATCGGCCCGGCGGACGTCCTGCGCAAGGCCGGGATCGGCGTTCGCCACGACCTGCCAGGAGTGGGGGAGAACCTGCAGGATCACGCCGAGGTGTACATCCAGTTCGGCTGCAAGGAACCGGTGACCCTCAACAGCAAGATGGACCCATTGAGCAAGCTGATGATCGGTCTGCGCTGGCTACTGTTCAAGGACGGCCTGGGCGCCACCAACCATTTCGAGGCCGGTGGATTCATCCGCTCGGAGAAGGGCCTGCGCTGGCCGGACATCCAGTTCCACTTCCTGCCGGCGGCGATGCGCTACGACGGCAACAAGCCGATCAAGGGCCATGGCTTCATGGTGCTGACCGGGCCGAACAAGCCGAAAAGTCGTGGTTATGTCCGGGTTCGCTCGACTGATCCGTACGAGCATCCGGAAATCCGCTTCAACTACCTGGAGCGCGAAGAGGACCGCGAGGGCTTCCGCCGCTGCATTCGCCTGACCCGCGAGATCATCGGCCAGAAAGCCATGGACCGTTTCCGCGACGGCGAAATCGCCCCGGGTGCGCAGGTGACCAGCGATGAAGACCTCGACGCCTTTGTGCGCGACAACCTGGAAAGCACCTACCATCCCTGCGGTTCGTGCCGCATGGGCGAGGACGACATGGCGGTGGTCGATTCCGAACTGCGCGTGCGCGGCATCGCCGGTCTGCGGGTGATCGATTCGTCGGTGTTCCCGACCGAGCCGAACGGCAACCTCAATGCGCCGACCATCATGCTCGCCGAGCGGGCGTCGGATCTGGTGCGTGGCGCACAGATGTTGCCGTCAGCGGATGTGCCGGTGGGTCTGGTCGAAGGCTGGGAAAACAGCCAGCGGACCTCCTTGCCAGGGCGTAACGTGCGGGTCTGACCACAATCCGCGATCCAATGTGGAAATCTAATGTGGGAGCGAGCTTGCTCGCGATTGCGGTGGATCAGTCGGCTTCAATGTTGAATGAAATACCGCTATCGCGAGCAAGCTCGCTCCCACAGGAGTCTCGGTGCTTTCAGGAAAATAGTGCGTCGCTGTTGCCTCGCCATTGCTAGTCTGTAACTCCCTGAGACCACAATGGAGCACCCTCATGGCTATTCAGGCCCTGCGCGCCGACGCCTCGCACATCGACCAGATCGCCCCCTTGTTTGACGCCTACCGGATGTTCTACCAGCAGCCGTCGGACCTTTCGCAATCGCGCGCCTTCATCGCCGAGCGACTCGCCCGGGATGAATCGGTGATTTTTCTTGCCCGGGACAGCGACGGTGAAAACCTTGGCTTCGTCCAGTTGTTCCCGACTTTTTCCTCTATCGGCGCCCATCGCACCTGGCTGCTTGGTGATCTGTTCACCACGCCCGCCGCCCGGGGCAAAGGCGTCGGTACTTTGCTGATGAACACCGCCCGGGATTTTGCGAAGCTGGCCGGCGGCAAAGGCATGACCCTGGAAACCGCCACCGACAACTTCACCGCCCAACGCCTGTATGAGTCCCTGGGCTGGGTGCGCGACCCCGGTTACTACACCTACTGCCTGGATCTGAAAAAAGACTGACTCAGCGATCCTGCTCGCCAAACACCGGCCGCATGAATGAACGCTCGTAGCTGAGGATGAACTTCCTCTCTTCGGCGTACTTGAACGCCGCGATGCACTCCGGATCGCTCATCGATTGCTGCCGGTAATGTTCGTACGCTGCCAGGCTCGGAAAGGTGAACAGCGCCAGGGCTATATTGTTGGCGCCTTCCGAAGGCAAAAAGTAGCCGTGGTGCTGGCCGCCGAATTTTTCTACCAGGGGTATCCACAACTTGCCGTAGTGCTCGAATGCGTCGAGCTGGTAGGGGTCGAGTACGTATTTCAGGTAGCAAGTCACCATTGTTTCGTTCCTTGATCAGGTTTTGAGAGCAGTTGCCACTGTAGTCAACCGTGGGCGCCCGGCACAGACGCTTGTTCGACATTGACCGGTAAGTTTACGCCAGAGGCATGCACTGGCGCCCCCACACTATCGGTTCAGTCAATAGTCACCATCAAGAATCGCAAGTTCTGTTTTTTGCGCAAAGGCGGAAAATCGCCTGCATTGAACACGCTGCTCAAGGAACCTGCGCGATGAAAATCTTGACCCGACTGGCTGTGATTGCCCTGTTGCTGGGCAGTGTTGCATCCACCGCATCGGCCTACGCCGAGGACGCACGCGCCTGCCATCTGCCGCCCATCACCGGAAGCCAGGGCGGGTTGCAATACGGGCAGACGGTCGGAGTGCTCTACAGCGAGAACACCGTGGAAAACCTGCAATACCTTGAGCAATACCACTCGGTGGCCGTGAATGGCGCGAAAAACGCACTGGATGCGCGGATTCGCCAGGCGTTCGTCAACAGCTCCGATCCGGACCTGGCCATCGACTGGCTGATGACTTCGTTGCACCACACCTTTGTGTCGGTGACGGTCTACGACAACCTCGATGCCCTGGTGCAGGCCCATCCGGATGTGGTGGTGATGCTCGATACCCACAACCAGTTGCTGACCCAGCGTAACGATCGGGTCGAGGCACGATTCGCCGCGCGGTTCTACGACGCCAACCTGCAGTACATCGGCAAGGCCGAAGGCGCGGTGGAAAAACAACTGCCGTCGGTGTGGGTGCATGACAAGACCGCCCCCGAGATTGCCGCGCAAATCGAACGGCAACGCGACCTGCAACTGACCGCGCTGAAACAGTTCGATGCGTCGTTGAAGGCGCTGGTAACAGCCGGATTGACCGCAGCAACCAATTAATCAGCCCGATCCATCGTCGATTTCTTTTCAGGACCTGATTCATGCGCACTTTTTTTGCCCCGACCCTGGCCTTCGCCTCACTGCTGCTGGCCGGTTGTGCCACACCAAACGATCCTACGCTGACCTTGCAGACCAGCAAGTCGCCCGAGGAGTACACCCATTGCGTGGTGCCGAAGTTGCAGCACGATGCGCTGGCGCCCACGGTGTCGCAGACCCAGCGCAGCTACCGGATCGTCGTATCGAGCAAAGTGGCGGCGGACAACGTGCTGGAAACCTACAAGGCCTCGAACGGCGGCAAGGTGTTCCTGTACGAGCGCAAGCTGCTGGCCTCGGCGTTCGTGCCGTCGACGTTCGAGCGAGTGGCGCAGGAATGTCTGTAAGCGCCATTTCAGGCAAAAAAAAGCTGCCGGGAGTGGCAGCAGAAAGTTAAAGCACGCATTGAATGGCTTGAGTATGGCGCCCGGTTCATGACGATTCGATGACAGGCAAGCAATTGTGTTGAGCCTTGGGGTGCCATCAGTCAGCGGCGCTCGGAAAAATCTTCGAACACTGTCTACCCTCATCGGTCACAACCATCATGATGAGGGTGCAGACAGTGATGAAAACGGACAAGGTGGACTCAAACCAAGCCTCGATGCTGATTGACGAGCGAATCCGCGAACTGGCTGACTGGCGCGGTGAAACCCTGGCCCACATCTGCCAGATCATCCGCCAGGCCGATCCTGAAGTGATTGAAGAGTGGAAGTGGCGCGGCGTGCCGGTGTGGTCCCATGCCGGCATCATCTGCACCGGCGAGACCTATAAGCAGGTGGTGAAGATGACCTTCGCCAAGGGCGCTTCACTGGACGATCCGTCGAAGCTGTTCAACTCAAGTCTTGAAGGCAATACCCGGCGTGCCATCGATATTCGCGAGGGCGAGCAGATCGATGAAAAGGCACTGACAGCGTTGATTCAGGCGGCTGTTGCGCTCAATGCCTCGCGCAGCAAGTCAAAAAAATAAGCCACTGCACAGAACCCCTGTAGGAGCTGGCTTGCCAGCGATGGCGTCCTTAATGCACCGCTTTACTTGAAGGCCTCTTCGCTGGCAAGCCAGCTCCTACAAGAATGCACACGGCTGGCGGACATGTTCCAATAGCGAGCAATCGCAGACTGGAAACGGAACATGAAGAAAATCGCCGCACTGACTTTCGCTTCGCTACTCACCACAGGCCTGTTCAGCACACCATCCCTTGCGGCCGGCGATGTACAAGCCGGGGAAAAGCTGTTCAAGCGCCTCTGCAGCGGCTGCCATCAGATCGGCGAGTCGGCCCGTGCGTCCTTCGGCCCGCAACTCAATGGCGTGATCGGTCGTCAATCTGCCGTCACCACCGACTACGTGTATTCCGATGCGATGAAATCCGCCAACCTGGTCTGGAACCGCGAAACCCTGATCGCCTACCTCGAAGCGCCGAAAAAGGTCGTCCCCGGCACCCGCATGATTTTCTGGGGCCTGAGCGATCCGGAAAAAATCGAAGACCTGCTTGCCTACCTGCAAACCTTCCCGGCGGAATAATTCTACCCGGAGTGCAAGGTGGTGCAGCTCGACATCGACGCGATCTCCGCGGGCGGGGGCGGGATTCGCTGCGTGACCAGTCACCAGCCGATGGTCCAACGGTTCGCCCCCGATTTCAGGCTAAACACAAAACCTGTGGGAGCGAGCTTGCTCGCGATAGCGGTGGATCAGTGAACAAGACGTTGGCTGACATTCCCTCATCGCGAGCAAGCTCGCTCCCACAGGGATTTTGGGTGAGTCAGATAAATCAGCCCTTGCTGGCCTTCAGATAAACCCCCAACCGCCGCCCCATTTCCTCACCCAACGCCTGCAAGCCACTCAGCGGCCGCACCATCACTTCAAACTCGACAATCTTGCCCTGTTCGTTGAAGCGGATCATGTCGATGCCCTTGAGCTCTCTCTCGCCGACCCTGGCGCTGAATTCGAGACTCACGTTCAAGCCATCCGCCGTCGCCAGTTCGCGGTGATAGGCAAAATCCTCGAATACGTTCATGACTGTGTTGAGGATCATCGACACCACCGGCGCCCCGGGATATGGCGTGTGTGCCATCGGCGAACGGAACACCGCCTGCGGATCGAGCAATTCAGGCAAGCCGCTCAAGTCGCGGTTGCCGATCATCCCGTGCCACTGCTTCAGGGACGCTGCGACATGGGGGTTCAGGTTCAGCTCAGACATCTTCAACTCCTGTTTTTATTGTTGTGGTGCCGGCTTGTGTATCACAAGTGCGGCCGTGGAACGACAGGTTGCGCAGGTTTCAGGCCAGCAGCCGTTCAATCTGTGCCAGTTCCCAGGTACTGAGCAAATTCACCGGGTCGGTGCCAAAGCGTTGCCTATTGTCGAACACATATTCACGGCCATCGGGGCTTTGGCCATGCAGGCAGTGGCGCAAGTGGCCGGCGTCTACTTCCAGCGTCAGGCCCCAGCCATCGATGTCGACCCGTACATGGCTGGACTCGCCAGCGTCGTCGACTCGCTTGAAGGTGCAAATGCCTTGGGCGGCGTCACGCAACAGCTGGTAAACCTCGCGGGCGGTGAGGGTGGGCACAGGTATCTCCGGGGTGAAATCGGGGAGGCACAGGATAATTGATCTGCGTGCAAAAAAGCCCGGCTTGGGCGAGTCCATTGAATTACAGGCGGCCGTGAAAGGCCGCGTCGAAAATCTTTGCCACGCCGTCCCGGGTCAATGGCAGCGGGTTGCCGCCGGCGGAAGGGTCGACAATCGCCATGTCCGCGATCAGGTCGGCCTGCCGGTCATCCACACCCAGTTCCACCAGGGTATGGGGCACACCGATGTCCTTGCGCAGCTTGAGCACGAAGGCCATGAAACTGTCGAATCCGGGGGAGGGCAGGCGCAGGTATGCCGCCAGGCGGGTGATGCGCTCTTCGATGGCGGAGCGATTGAACTGCAGGACATAGGGCATGAAGGTGGCATTGGTCATGCCGTGATGGGTGTCGTACAGCGCGCCCACCGGATGCGAGAGTGCATGCATCCCGCCCAGGCCTTTCTGGAATGCCGTGGCGCCCATCGCCGCCGCCGCGAGCATTTGCGCGCGCGCCTCGAGGTCCGACGGCATGTGTACCGCCTTCACCAGCGAATTGGCCACCAGGCGCATGCCTTCCACGGCAATGCCGTCGGCCAGGGGGTGAAAACCGGGGGCGCAGTACGCTTCCAGGCAATGGGATAATGCGTCCATGCCAGTGCCGGCGGTGACCTTGGCGGGCATGCCGACGGTAAGGGCCGGGTCGCTGATCACCACGCGCGGCATCATTTTCGGGTGGAAGATGATGCGTTTGGTGTGGGTGCGCTCGTCGATGATCACCGCCGCACGACCGACTTCGGAACCGGTTCCCGCCGTGGTCGGCACGGCAATGACCGGGGCGATGCGGCTGTCGTCGGCGCGGGTCCAGTAGTCGCCGATATCTTCGAAATCCCAGACCGGGCGGGTCTGGCCGCTCATGAAGGCAATCAGCTTGCCCATGTCCAGGCCACTGCCGCCGCCGAACGCGATCACGCCGTCGTGCTGGCCGGCACGCCAGGCGTCGAGCCCGCCGGCCAGGTTGGCTTCCACCGGGTTGGGCTTGAGGTCGCAAAACAGCGCGACACCGAGACCGGCGGCGCGCAACGCGTCCAGCGCCGCCGTGGTGATCGGCGCGCGCGCCAGGCCGCTGTCGGTCACCAGCAAGGGGCGCTCGATACCCTGGCTGCGACAGACGTCGGCCAGCTCAGCGATGCGCCCGACACCGAACCGAACGCTCGTGGGGTAGCTCCAGTTTCCTGTCAGGTTCATCGTCTACACCTCGTGACGCAAATGAAAGGATTTGGCCCGGGTCAGGTGCTCGTAGCCCAGTGGCGACAGGGTGACGCCGCGCCCGCTGTTTTTTACGCCGGTCCAGGCCAGAGCCGGGTCCAGGTAATCGCAGCGGTTCATGAAAACCGTGCCGGTGGCGATCTCGTTGCCCAGGCGTTCGGCCGTCGCGAGGTCCTGGGTCCAGATGGAAGCGCTGAGCCCGAACTCACTGTCGTTCATCAAGGCGATGGCTTCTTCATCGCTGGCCACCGGCATGATGCCGACCACCGGGCCAAAGCTTTCGTCGCGCATGACCGACATTTGATGGCTGACATCGACCAGGACCTGCGGCGCGAGGTAGGCGCTGCCCGGTACGTCGGCGGCAAATGCCTGCGAATCGATCAGCGCCGTCGCGCCCTGGGCCAGTGCTTCGGCGATCTGGCCACGAACGAAGAAGGCGGCGCCCGGTGTCACCAGCGGGCCGAGGGTGGTGGCTTCGTCCAGCGGGTTGCCCAGTACGTACTGGCGGGTCAATTCGGTGAAGCGCTCGACAAACACCGGGAAAATTTTCTGGTCGACATAAATGCGTTCCACGGCACAGCAACTCTGCCCTGAATTGAAGAAGCTGCCGTCCACCAGATTTTCCACCGCCTGTTCAAGGTTGGCGTCTGCCCGGACATAGGCCGGGTCTTTTCCGCCGAGCTCCAGGCCCATGCCGATAAATTGTCCGCTGGCGACGCTTTCCATGACCTTGCCAGCCTCCACGGAACCGGTGAAGTTCACTTGCTGCACGCGCCCGCCAGCAATGATCGCCCCGGTCGACACATGGTTGAGCAGTAGATTCTGGAACAGCCCTTCGGGCAGTTTGGCGCGACGCATGGCCTCGGCGAAACGCTCGCCCACCAGCAGGGTTTGCGACGCGTGCTTGAGGATCACGCTGTTGCCGGCCATCAGCGCCGGGATGATCGTGTTCACTGCTGTCAGATAGGGGTAGTTCCACGGGGCGACCACCAGCACCGTGCCCAGCGGCTCGCGTTTGATGTAGCGTCGAAAACCCGCCTTGGGTGCAGGCTCTACAGCGGCCAGGGCCTGTGGAGCGATGGCGATCATGTGTCGGGCGCGTTCGGCAAAACCGCGCAGCTCGCTGGCGCCGTAACGCACCGGGCGACCCATCTGCCAGGCCAGCTCCGGCACGATGTCCGCCTGCATCGACAGCATCGCATCCACCGCGGCACTGCAATAGGCCGCACGCTCGCTCAGTGAGCGGCGTTGCCATGACGCCTGTGCATTGGTAGCGGCCGTCAGTGCCTGCTCGATCTGCTGCGCATCGGCCACCTCGCGTTCGACGTACACCCGGCCATCGACCGGGGAGATCAGTTGTACCTTCTCAGTCATGATGTTCTCAATAGCGCTCGAAACCGCGCTGCAATTCCCAGTCGGTGATTCGCCGGTCGTACTCCTTCTGCTCCCACTCGGCGGTATGCACGTAATGGTCGACCACCTCATCGCCGAACGCCTCGCGCAACATACTGGAGGTTTTGAGTGCGGCGCTCGCCTCGCGCAGGGTCTTGGATACTTCTGGCAAATGCTCGTCGAGGTAGGCATCGCCTTCGAACGGCGGCGCCAGATCGAGCTTCTCGTCGATACCCGCCAAACCTGCCGCGATCAACGCGGCGAAGGCCAGATAGGGGTTGAGATCGGCACCACCGATACGGCATTCGATGCGGATGGACTCGCTGCCCTCGGCACACAGGCGAAAGCCGGCGGTGCGATTGTCGCGGCTCCACACCGCTCGCGTCGGCGCAAAGGTGCCAGCCTGGAAGCGCTTGTAGGAGTTGATATAGGGCGCGAGAAAACAGGTGATGTCGTTGGCGTACTTGAGTTGCCCGGCGACCCAGGCCCGCATCAGTTTCGACATGCCGAACTCGGCTTTCGTGTCGAAGAACAGCGGTTTTTTGGCGTTCTTGTCCCACAACGAATTATGGATGTGACTGCTGGAGCCGGCGGCGTCGTAGCGCCACTTGGCCATGAAGGTGATCGCC
The DNA here is from genome assembly GCF_019947515.1 of Pseudomonas sp. A-B-19. Classification (NCBI taxonomy): domain Bacteria; kingdom Pseudomonadati; phylum Pseudomonadota; class Gammaproteobacteria; order Pseudomonadales; family Pseudomonadaceae; genus Pseudomonas; species Pseudomonas sp. A-B-19. The sequence goes on along the minus strand of NZ_JAGYGN010000008.1, from coordinate 242,716 downwards.
TTGCCCTGCAACTGCGCGATCTCCTTGCAGGCGTGCTTGATGATGACGTGGTGGTCGGCCATGGTCATGGCATCGGCGTAGCGAATGTTGATCTCTTCCTGCCCCGGGCCCCATTCACCCTTGGAGTTTTCCACGGGTATGCCCGAGGCCTGCAAATGCTTGCGAATCGCCCGCAGCACCGGCTCTTCGCGGGTGGTCTGCAGGATGTTGTAGTCCTCGATGTAATGGCCGGCGGTTTTCGGTTTGTGATAGTTGCGCTTGTGGATCGCCTCGTAACTCTCATCGAACAGATAGAACTCGAGTTCCGAGGCAAACATGCCGGTATAGCCGCGCTCGCGCAGGCGCTCGACCTGCTTTTTCAGAATCGCCCGCGGGCTGTGGGGCAGGTCCTGGCGATGGTGGTGATCGAGCACGTCACACAGCACCAGCGCCGTGCATTCCAGCCAGGGCACGCGCCGCAGGGTGGACATGTCGGGCTTGAGCACGAAATCGCCGTAGCCCTTGCTCCAACTGGCCGCGGCGTAACCCGGCACCGGCTCCATGTCGATGTCATCGGCCAGCAGGTAGTTGCAGCAGTGGGTTTCTTCGTGGCCGCTGTCGATGAAAAACTCGACCTGGAAGCGCTTGCCGACCAGGCGTCCCTGCATGTCGACCATGCAGACCAGCACGGTATCGATTTCGCCGGCAGCCGCGGCGCGCTTGAGTGCATCAAAGCTGAGGAGGGGCTCGGTCATCACGGCAATCCTGCGTGAAAGGTTGGGGCCTGTCTGGGATAGCTGTTGCAGACGCTCTCCAGAAAAACCCAAAACCTGCAGAACCGAGCATCATGAGCAACGAGTTGCTCAAAGCTTAGCCTACGCTGTAGGAGCTGGCTTGCCAGCGAAAGCGGCCTGCCAGCCAACCAATCTCTTGCAGGCATACGCCGATCCACTGTAGGAGCAAGCTCGCTCCCACAGGGAAAATGAAGTGTTCTGACAGCCCTGTTTAAAAGCCGTCAGCTTCTATTCCCGAAAGCCACACCGCCTTGCGTCGTTGCCTACAACTACGCCAGAATCCGCCGGCTTGTGAGTCTTGGCCCTGATCTCTAACGTTCTCCACGTCGCTGCCCATGCAGCGATCGGGTTTAGCAGCTCGGTAAATTTCAAGGCTCGCCAGTGTCATCTTCAGATCGGTCCGATCTGCAATTTGGTGGCTGTGCGTGGGGCACTTCGGTGCGCCGGGTTCCTTGATCCCTGGTCTGCTAACCCGCGTACAGCCGCCACCCGACTCGTTTAGCAGCGACCTGCGGCGGCTCCATTGATCAAGGAGCTTGACCATGTGTAAACCCAGCCCCAATCCCCCGAAAGACCCGGCACCACCACACAAACCCAGCACGATGTTTGTCATCGCCCCCGACATCAATACCGAAACGCTATTGGCCCACGCCTGCGAATCCCTGGCCTCGGCCAGCATCATGGCCAGTGACCTTGCGGGGTTTCTGCAAAGCCCTCATCGCAATGCGCTGCTTGGCATTGCGCAGATCATCATGTTGGGCGAACTGGCGGTGAATCGGGCGCTGGATAATCTCGACCCGCAGGAATAACTCGGTAGAAGCAACAACAAATAAACCTGTGGGAGCGAGCTTGCTCGCGATGGCTGCATCACATTCAGCATGGATGTCGACTGTCCCGCCGCCATCGCGAGCAAGCTCGCTCCCACAAGGTTCTATATCGTTTGGCCGATCTCGGTCTTCCCGCAAACAGAGCACGTACATTCAATTTTTCCTGCTCCTTACCCGGCACTATCGAATCCAGTCCCGGTGCATCGACGCCGGTGGTTTTTCATTTGTATGGGTAGGCCATGGACGCTTCGCGACGCGATGATCGGGCGCAAGACTGGGGGCTGCTGTTTCTGCGGGTCAGCGGCGGGTTGTTCCTGTTGTGGGTGCACGGTTTGCCCAAGCTGCTGCACTACAGTGCCGAGTTGCAAAACATCGAAGACCCGTTCCACCTGGGCGCGAACCTGACGCTGGTGCTGGCGATTTTTGCCGAGGTCGTGTGCCCGCTGCTGATCGTCGGCGGGTTGCTGGCGCGTCTGGCGTGTTTGCCTATTCTGTTTGTGCTGTGGGTATCGATGTTGATCGTGCATCCGCAGTGGACCCTCTTCGAAGGCCAGTTCGGCTGGCTGTTGCTGATTGTCTTCACCAGCATTTTCATCGCCGGGCCGGGACGGCTGGCGCTCAATGTCCGTTTCGCCGGAGCCTTGCGTTATGTCTGAACTCAATCGCCGTGAACCGGCAAGTCCCGGGCCTGATGAGGTGGTGACCCTGATCGTCAAACACCGGGTCAAGGCCGGTTTCGAAGTGCCGTATGAAGCCTGGCTGCGCAACATCGTCAAGGTGGCCGCGCAGAACGTCGGGCATTTGGGCGTGGATGTGGTGCGCGGCAAGCACGCCGGCCTCGACACCTACACCTGCGTATTGCGCTTTTGCTCGACCGAAGCGATGCAGAACTGGCTCGATTCACCGCAACGCCAGGCACTGGTCGACGAAGCCGCGCCGATGCTCGCCGATGGCGACCAGACCGAAGTCAATCCGGTCAATGAGTTCTGGTTCTCGCCCCAGGCCGAAGCCGGGACGCCACCGCCGCGCTGGAAGCAGGCCGTGGTGACGCTGCTGGTGATCCTGCCGCATACCCTGCTGGTGCCGCTGCTCTGGGGGCCGCTGCTGCGGCTCAACGCCTGGCTCTCCAACTATGTGGTTGCCACGTTCCTGATCACCCTGACCATCGTGCTGTCGGTGGTTTACATCTTCATGCCCATGGCGACGCGTCTGTTTGCGCCCTGGCTGTCTCCCGCTACTTTGCACGAGGAACCGTGATGAACGCCGATCTGATTTTGTTCAATGGTCAATTCCACACCGTTGACCGCGAAAAACCGCTCGCCAGCGCCGTGGCGATCAGCGACGGGCGTTTTGTCGCGGTCGGCAGCGACGCCGAGGCCATGGCCCTGCGTGGCTCGAACACCCAGGTGATCGACCTCAAGGGTCGTTGTGTGATCCCCGGGCTCAACGACTCCCACTTGCACCTGATCCGTGGCGGCTTGAATTACAACCTGGAACTGCGCTGGGAAGGTGTGCCGTCCCTGGCCGATGCCTTGCGCATGCTCAAGGACCAGGCTGACCGTACGCCGACGCCGCAGTGGGTGCGGGTGGTCGGGGGCTGGAACGAATTCCAGTTCGCCGAAAAGCGCATGCCGACCCTGGCGGAACTCAACCAGGCGGCACCGGATACGCCGGTGTTCGTATTGCACCTGTACGACCGTGCCTTGCTCAACCGTGCAGCGTTGCGCGTAGCCGGTTACACCCGCGACACGCCGAACCCGCCGGGTGGCGAGATCGTGCGCGACGCCAACGGCGAGCCGACCGGCATGCTGGTGGCGCGACCCAACGCGATGATTCTGTACTCGACGCTGGCCAAGGGGCCGAAACTGCCGCTGGAGTATCAGGTCAACTCGACCCGCCAGTTCATGCGCGAACTCAATCGCCTGGGCCTGACCAGTGCCATCGATGCCGGCGGCGGTTTCCAGAACTACCCGGACGATTACCAGGTGATCGAACAGTTGGCCAAGGATGAGCAACTGACCGTGCGCATCGCCTACAACCTGTTCACCCAGAAGCCCAAGGAAGAGTTGACCGACTTCAAGAACTGGACCGGCAGCGTGAAGCTGCACCAGGGCGACGATTACCTGCGGCACAACGGCGCCGGTGAAATGCTGGTGTTCTCGGCGGCGGACTTCGAAGACTTCCTCGAACCGCGTCCGGACCTGCCGCAAACCATGGAAGCCGAACTGGAGCCGGTGGTGCGCCATCTCGTCGAGCAACGCTGGCCGTTCCGTTTGCACGCCACATACAACGAATCCATCAGCCGCATGCTCGACGTGTTCGAGAAGGTCAATCGCGACATTCCGTTCAACGGCTTGCCGTGGTTTTTCGACCACGCCGAAACCATCACCCCGCAGAACATCGAGCGGGTCAGGGCGCTGGGTGGCGGCATTGCGATCCAGGATCGCATGGCGTTCCAGGGTGAGTACTTCGTCGAGCGTTACGGTGCGAAAGCGGCCGAAGCCACGCCGCCGATCAAACGCATGCTGGCCGAGGGCGTACCGGTCGGTGCCGGTACCGACGCCACGCGGGTGTCGAGCTACAACCCGTGGACCTCGTTGTACTGGATGGTCAGCGGCCGCACCGTCGGCGGCATGGAGCTGCACGCCGAAGGCCTTTCACGCCTGACGGCGCTGGAACTGTTCACCCACGGCAGCGCCTGGTTCTCGTCGGAACAAGGCAAGAAGGGTCAGATCAAGGTCGGGCAATTGGCCGACGTCGCGGCCCTCAGCGCCGACTTCTTCAGCGTCGATGAAGAGGCGATCAAGTGGATCGAGTCAGTGCTGACAGTGGTCGGTGGCAAGGTGGTGTACGGCGCCGGTGACTTCGAGAAGCTCGGGCCGGCCAGTGTGCCGGTGCTGCCGGACTGGTCGCCGGTGGTGAAGGTGCCGGGCCACTGGCGCCCGACATCGCCGATGCAGGCCCAGGTTCACCATTGCAGCGGCCCGTGCGCGGTGCATTCCCACAGCCATGAACGGGCGCGCCTGTCGAACGCGCCGGTCAGCGATTTCGCGGGTTTCTGGGGCGCCTTTGGCTGCTCGTGTTTTGCCTTCTGACCCATTTTAAAAAGCGCCGGCCGAACAGGTCGGCGCTGACTGCAACAACCATCCATCAAGGAGTTTCCGATGAGCAACGTACCTTACAAGCGCCTGAACAAAGACGATGCCGTGGTATTGCTGGTCGACCACCAGACCGGTCTGATCTCGCTGGTGCAGGATTTCTCGCCCAACGAGTTCAAGAACAACGTGCTGGCCCTGGGTGACATCGCCAAGTTCTTCAAATTGCCGACCATCCTCACCACCAGTTTCGACAGCGGTCCGAACGGTCCGATCGTGCCGGAGCTCAAGGCGCAGTTCCCGGACGCGCCGTTCATTGCACGCCCGGGCCAGATCAACGCCTGGGACAACGAAGACTTCGTCAAGGCGATCAAGGCCACCGGTCGCAAGCAACTGATCATCGCCGGTGTGGTGACCGACGTCTGCGTGGCGTTCCCGACCCTGTCGGCCATTGCCGAAGGCTTTGAGGTGTTTGTGGTGACCGACGCTTCCGGCACCTTCAACACCACCGTGCAACAAGCGGCCTGGGCACGCATGTCGGCCGCCGGTGCGCACCTGCTGAACTGGTTCTCCGTGGCCTGCGAGCTGCAGGGCGACTGGCGCAACGACATGGAAGGCCTGGCCAACCTGCTGTCTGAACGCCTGCCGAACTATCGCAACCTGATCAATAGCTACACCAAGTTTACGGCCAAATAAGACCACTCAGTCGCTCCCACAAGGGATCCAGGCCGTTCACAGTATTTTGTGAATGACCCGGATCCAGTGTGGGAGCCTGCTCGAGATGGCGGCGACGCGGTTTGCCGCGTCACCGGTTCAAGGCGTGACGATATTGAACTGCGGCGCGAAGGTATCGAGGCTGCTCATCAACTCCCCAAGCTTCTTGCCATTGCCTTGCAACTTGATCAGGCCTTTCTGGATCGCCGTCGGGATATCCAGTTGCTTGAGGCTGATCTGTTCCAGGGTGGCCCTGGTCATGTTCACACTGGCGTCCGCCTGGGGATTGAGCCCGGCGCGGTGGGTCAGCACACCATTGCGCAGGGTCAGGTTGAAGTCCTTGTTCTGATCCTCGAAGGTCCAGTTCAGGGTCAGGTCATGGCCTACGGCCTTTTCACTGTCCAGACGCACCGCCAGGAAGTCGAAGAACATCTGCGGGCTCATCGCCCGCACCATGTCCACCGATACCGAACTGCTCGCTTGGGGCGGCACGCCGTTGCGCAGTTCCATGGCGCCGGTCAGGTACATGTTGCGCCAGGTGGCGTTTTCACTTTGATAGCCCATTTGCTCCAGCGCCTGGGCCTGGGCTTTGCGTGCATCGCCGTTGTCCGGGTTGGCGAACAGCAACTGATTGCCCAGTTGCGCGGCCCAGCGGTATTCACCCTTGGCCATTGCCGCCTGCATTTTCCCCAGCACGGCCGCGTCGCCGCCCATGGCTTCGACCGAACGCCTGGCCGTTTCTACCGGTGGCAGTGGATTGAGGTTGGCCGGGTTACCGTCATAGAAACCCATGTAGCGCTGATACACCGCGCGGGTATTGAAACTCAGCGAGCCGTAGTAGCCACGGGTGTACCACTTCTGGTCCAGGCTGCCGGGCAGTTTCTTGATCGAGTCGGCGATTTCCAGCGACGTCAGGCCCTGGTTCAGCAGGTGCAGGGTGCGGTCGTTGAGGAAAGCGTACATGTCGCGCTGGTCGGCGAGGAAGGTGCGGATGCGTTCGCCGCCCCAGGTCGGCCAGTTGTGCTGGGCGAACAACACATCGCTCTTGTCGCCGTAACGCGCCAGGCTGCCGTCCAGGTACTCGGCCCAGGCCTTGGCGTCCCGCACCTGCGCGCCGCGCGGGGTGAGGATGTTGTGCATCATTTGCGTGGCGTTTTCCGCCATGCACAGGGCGCGCAACTGCGGCAGGTACAGGTTCATTTCCGCCGGTGCTTCGGTGCCCGGGGTCAACTGGAACTCCACGTCGAGGCCGGCGATGGTGCGGGTTTCCAGTTCCTTTTCGATCAGGTCGGTGGGCGGGATCAGGGTGACGGTGCCGCCGCTCGGTGCGCTCTTGCCCAGGCCTGCATCGACCTGGCCTTTTTCGCCACGGGGCAGCAGGCTGCCGAACTGGAACTGCGCGCGGCGACTCATGGCGTTGCCGGCGTAGACGTTCTCGCTCATCACGTGTTCCATGAACCCGGCGGGGGCGAACACCTTGACCTTGCCGGCCTTGACGTCGGCCTCGTCGATCACCCCGCGCACGCCACCGAAGTGGTCGACGTGGGTGTGGCTGTAGATCACCGCCACCACCGGTTTGTGCGGCCGGTTCTGGTAGTACAGGTCCAGTGCTGCCCTGGCGGTTTCGGCCATGGTCAGCGGGTCGATGATGATCAGCCCGTCGTCACCTTCGATGATGGTCATGTTGGCGAGGTCAAGGCCGCGCACCTGATACAGCCGAGGGCTGACTTCGAAGAGTCCTGCGTGGGCGCTGAGCTGGGCCAGGCGCCACAGGCTCGGGTTGACCGACTCCGGGGCCTGATCCTTGCCGAGGAAGTCATAGGCCTGGATGTCCCATATGACCTTGCCCGAGGCGTCCTTGACCTGGCCCTTGAAGGGCGCGATCAGGCCCTTGGTGACCGACTCGTAGTCGGTGCGGTCGGTGAAGGGCAGTTGTTGCAGCACGGCGGCGTTACTGGCCGTGGTTTGCGGGCTGGCCGCGGCCGGTCCGTCGGCGGCGACCACCGATTGGGCAAGGCAGGCAGTGATCAGGCAAGCGAGCAGCCCACGAGGGCTCAAGGTGAAACGAGGCATGGCGTCTCCGTTTTTTATCGTTATGGTCAGACCGGCTTCGAGAGTAGGGCGATGGTCGGCCAGGACGATGAGCGTCAGCGGACAAAAACCATTCAGGGCCGCTATCCTTGGGCCACACATACCCAGCAGGTTGACCCATGCTTGAAGTCCATGGCGTTTTCAAAAGCTACGCCACACCGCAGGGGCCGCTGCCGGTGCTGCAAGGCGTCGACCTGACGCTCAGGCCCGGCAGCAGCCTGGCGCTGATGGGCGAGTCGGGCAGTGGCAAAAGCACCTTGTTGCACCTGATCGCCGGGCTGGACCGGATCGATCGCGGCAGCATTCGCAGTGGCGGGCATCGTCTGGAACAGATGAATGAAGGGCAACTGGCGAACTGGCGTCGTACGGAAATCGGCCTGGTGTTCCAGCAGTTCAACCTGATTGGCAGCCTGCGGGTCGAAGACAATCTGGCGATTCAGGCGCGTCTGGCGGGGCGCCATGACCCACACTGGCAGGCGCATCTGGTGCGGCGCCTGGGCTTGGGCGAGTTGCTGCGGCGCTACCCGGAACAACTGTCCGGCGGCCAGCAGCAACGGGTTGCGCTGGGCCGGGCGCTGGCGTCGCGCCCGCCATTGCTGCTGGCCGACGAGCCCACCGGCAGCCTCGATGAAACCACCGGTGCCGAGGTGTTGCAGTTGCTACTGGAATTGCTCGACGACAGCCCCACCAGCCTGTTGATGGTCACTCACAGCCCCGGCGTGGCGGCGCGGCTGGCGGAAAAAGCGCTGCTGTCTGGTGGTCGTCTGGCCAGTGCGGGTGAACGCTGACATGCGCATTTTCAGCGAAACCCTGCGTGCGCTGCTCAGCCACTGGCGGCAGCATCCGGTGCAGTTTTTCAGCGTGCTGACCGGGTTGTGGCTGGCCACCGCTCTGCTGACCGGCGTCCAGGCACTCAACAGCCAGGCCCGCGACAGCTATGCCCGGGCCAGTCAGTTGATCGGCGGCGAACCTCAGGCCAGCCTCAGTGCGCCCGGTGGCGGCACGTTCCCTCAGCAATGGTTTATCGATCTGCGTCACGCGGGGTGGCCCGTGTCACCGGTGCTGCAAGGCCGGGTTATGCTCATGGGCCATGAAGAGCAGCGCTTGCAGTTGATGGGCATCGAGCCGGTGTCGCTGCCGGCGGGCGCGGCGGTGGCCGGGCAGGCCCTGGCGATTGAGCAGGTGGTCGATTTTTTCAGCCCGCCGGGCACTACCTGGATATCGTTGCAAACCTTGCAGGAACTGGGTTTGCGTGAGGGTGACCGGCCCTTGAACCTGGCTGGCGTGGCACTGCCGCCGTTGCACGTGCAGGCCGACATGGCGCCCGGTGTGCTGCTGGTGGACATCGGTTTTGCCCAGCAGATTCTGGGAATGCCGGATCAGTTGTCGCGACTGCTGTTACCGAAGGATTTCACCGCACCGTTGCCGGATTCGCTCAAGGGCCAGTTGCAACTCAAGCGCGCTGGCGAAGAAAACAACCTGACGCGCCTGACCGAAAGCTTTCACCTGAACCTCGATGCCCTGGGGGTGCTGTCGTTCGTGGTCGGCCTGTTTATCGTGCACGCCGCCATCGGGCTGGCGCTGGAGCAACGCCGAGGCTTGCTGCGGACCCTGCGTGCCTGCGGCGTGAGTGCGCGGATGCTGATCGCTTGTCTCGCCGTCGAATTGGGCGGGCTGGCCCTGGTCGGCGGTGTAGCCGGGGTGGTCAGCGGCTACCTGCTGGCCGGTGTGCTGTTGCCCGATGTCGCCGCCAGCCTGCGTGGCTTGTACGGCGCCGAAGTGGCGGGGCAGTTGAGCCTCAGCCTGACCTGGTGGTTTAGCGGTATCGGCCTGAGCCTGATCGGCGCGTTGCTGGCCGGTGCCAGCAGCCTGCTGCGGGCGGCGCGCTTGCCCTTGCTGGCGTTGGCCGACCCGCAGGCCTGGCATCAGGCCCATGCCCACTGGTTGCGACGCCAGGGCGGGGTGGCGGCAATGGCCGGGGTGATCGCGCTGCTGGCGTTGACCTTCGGTGACAGCCTGGTCATTGGCTTCGTGTTGATGGCGGCGCTGTTGATCGGTGCCGCGCTGGCCTTGCCGGTGGTGCTCAGTTCACTGCTCAGTCTCGTTTCGCAGCGCAGTCGCTCGGTGCTCGGCCAGTGGTTTGTCGCCGATTGCCGCCAGCAACTGCCGGCGTTGAGCCTGGCCTTGATGGCGCTGCTGTTGGCCATGGCGGCGAACATCGGTGCCGGCAGCATGACCGCAGGCTTTCGCCAGACTTTCAGCGACTGGCTCGAGCAACGGCTGACGGCCGAGCTTTACCTCAATCCCCAGAGCCCGGCCCAGGCCAGGGAGCTGTACGGCTGGCTCGTCCAGCAGCCGCAACTTGCAGCGGTGTTGCCCAACTGGCAGGTGTCGATCCAGTTGCAGGGCTGGCCGACGGACCTGTCCGGGATCATCGACCACCCGACCTATCGCCAGCACTGGCCGTTGCTCGAGGCCTTGGGCGACACCCCTTGGGAGCGACTGGCCAAGGACGATGCGGTGATGCTCAGCGAACAACTGGCCCGGCGCCTGCGCGTGCAGCTCGGCGATCACCTGTCGCTGCCGACGCCAACCGGCCCGTGGTCGCCGCGGATCGTCGGAATCTACGCCGACTACGGTAATCCCAAGGGCCACATTCTGGTCAATATCGATCACTTGCTGCGCGGCTGGCCGCAATTGGCACCGAGCCGCTTTAACCTGCGCATCGAGCCGGCGTCGATCCCGACGTTCGTCACGGCGCTGCAGGCGCGTTTTACCCTCGACGACAGCCGCATCGTCGATCAGGCGCGGCTCAAGGGCTGGTCCACGCAAGTCTTCGAACGCACCTTCGCCGCCACCGCCGCGCTCAACAGCCTGACGCTGTGCGTGGCCGGGGTGGCACTGTTCATCAGTCTGTTGACCCAAAGCCAGAGCCGTCTCGGGCAACTGGCGCCGCTGTGGGCACTGGGTGTGACTCGTCGGCATTTGATGTTGCTCAACCTCGGGCAAACCTGGCTGCTGGCGCTGCTGACCCTGGTGCTGGCGTTGCCGCTGGGCATCGCCCTGGCGTGGTGCCTGGACACGGTGATCAACGTGCAGGCCTTTGGCTGGCGCCTGCCGTTGCGGGTGTTTCCATGGCAACTGTTGCAGTTGATGGGGCTGGCGCTGGTGGCGACGCTGCTGGCCTCGGCCTGGCCGTTGTACCGTTTGTACCGCACGCAACCGGCGGACCTGCTCAGGACGTTCGCCCATGAAGATTAAGCTCGGCGTCTTGCTCCTGGTGCTGCTGGCGAGCGGTTGTGATCAACCGGCACCGGCGGAAAAGGGTTTTGCCGGGCTGGGCAACCAGGCCGCTGCGTTCACCAAGGTGGTGCCCGGTCGGGTGTTCAGTTTTCCGGCGGATCACGGCCCGCACGACGGCTTTCGCATCGAATGGTGGTACGTCACGGCCAACCTGAAGGACGATCAGGGGCATGAGTTCGGCGCGCAATGGACGTTGTTCCGCAGTGCCTTGAAAGCCACCCCTGAGGTGGCGGGTTGGCAGAATCAGACGATCTGGCTCGGTCACGCGGCGGTGACGTCGGCGACGGTGCATTACGCGGCAGAGCGCTATGCCCGGGGTGGTGTCGGTCAGGCCGGTGTCAGTGTCGCGCCGTTCAATGCGTGGATCGACGACTGGCAGTTGCGCGGTCAGGCGACTGCCGACGACCCATTGGCCGACCTGCAGCTCAGTGCTCGTGACTGGCGTTTCAGCTACCGGCTGCGGTTGACCTCGACAGGTCCGCTGGTGCTCCAGGGGGATAAGGGATTCAGCCGGAAATCCGAGCAGGGTCAGGCCTCGTATTACTACAGTCAACCGTTTTTCCAGGCCAGCGGTACGCTGGACATCGACGGCCAGACCTTTCAGGTCAGTGGCCCGGCCTGGCTTGACCGCGAATGGAGCAGCCAGCCCCTGACAGGCAGACAGACCGGTTGGGACTGGTTCTCCCTGCACCTGGACAGCGGCGAGCAGGTGATGCTGTATCGCATGCGGCAAAAGGACGGCGAGCCTTACCTCACCGGCACCTGGATCGACGCCCGGGGCCAGACACAATTGCTGCACGCCGGCGACATCAGCCTCACGCCACAAGACACCGTCCGCGTGGCAGGACGCGAGATGCCTGTGCGCTGGTCGATCAAGATCCCGGCCAGGCATCTGGATATCGCCATCTCCGCGCTCAATCCCCAGGCCTGGATGGACTTGCGCATACCGTATTGGGAAGGCCCGGTGCGCCTCAGTGGCAGCCATGCAGGGAACGGATATCTGGAAATGACCGGGTACTAGGAAAATCACCGCCCCGGCGCGACCATTCGCCGAACAGCGTCTATGCTCTGCGCACACACGGCGTTGAACCCGGTTTCAACGCCGTTTGCTGCCATCAATCACAGGGAAAGTTCTGTCTATGAAACGCCACGCACTGACCAAAGCCATCACTCTCGCCACCTTGCTGTCTGCCGCCAGTTTTGGCGCAGTTGCCGCCGATATTCCGCTGTCCGAAGTCGTGGTAGCTGATCAGGTCACCACCACCGTCGTTTCGGTCGATGCCGCGAATCATTCCGTGGTCCTTAAAGGCCCTCAGGGTAATGAGTTCCCTGTACAACTGACCGACAAGGCGAAAAACCTCGGCAATCTCAAGGCCGGCGACTCAGTCGACATCAGGGTCACCAGCGCCGTTGCAGCCTACCTCGATACCGATATCGACAAAGGCCTGCCCGGCACCGCTGAAGCCATCGGCGAAATTCGCGCAGCGCCAGGCAGCGCCAACCCTGGCGGCGAAGCTTATCGTCAGGTGAAAGTGCAACTGAAAATCACCCACATTGACGTGAAGAAACACCAGGTGACCTTCGAAAACCCGGAAGGCCAATCCAAGACTGTCGACGTCAAACGTCCTGAAGTCCAGGCCAAACTCAAGGACTTGAAAGTCGGGCAAAGCGTGAACGTGGTTTATACCGATGTATTGACGGTGACCAGCAGGCGCTGAACCGGGCTCTAAACGGGTTGATTGTTTTTGTGCAGGTTTTGTATGGGAATAATCAACTCGCATGGTCGAACTGGTGAGTTCGTGGCTCGTTACGGGATAGAATTTAAGTCGACATTTTATTACATATCGTGTCGATAAATTTCATCTTTAGCCCACGGACATATTTAGCCACTTCTACTAAAATACTTTCCGTTCGCCCAGTGCAAGGCTCTTTACCAGTGCATGGATTGCCGAGGCCAGTGCACTGGGCGAACACTTTTTTGCTGTATTGAAAGATTCGGATATAAAAAAACGGGCGACCTGTTGGTTAATGCCGATCAGTTAAGCGAAAGGGAATCACTGTAGGAGCGAGCTTGCTCCTACAGAGTCCTTAACTGATAGGCATTAGACCTGTTGGTCGCCCGTTTTTTTATTGAGCAGCGAGAAGTGGTTCAGTCATGTTTTTTATTGACTTGAACAACATCGGCCAACGTCGCGAAACATTGCTCGATCGAACGGCGCTGGCTGTCGGCATACAGTTGCAGTTCATCGATCGTCGGCCGCCCCAGGGCCTGTTCGAAGGCTTGCTGGTTGGCGTGCACTCCGTAACGGGTCTGCGCCGCATCCCCAAGGTTCGACTGGAAAATCCCCGCCGCGCTGACTGGCAGGAAGTCTTCGTACACCAGCGGTTCAACCCGCAGGCAACCGCTGTCGAGCAGGTCTTCCAGGTCGGCGTTTGTCAGGTCACCCGCCGCCAGGCCTTTTTCCGTCACGAAATAGCGAAAGTAAGCCAGGCCCTGTTGGCGCATGCCTTCCCAGGTGTCAGGGAATTCGCTGAAGTGCTGCGCCATGAGCGCGTTGTAACGCGCGGCGTTGGCTTCGTTGGGAAAGTCCTTGAGTTCGTCCCGTGCGGCATTGAGCAAGCGGTCGTACAGTGCCCGGCCTTTGGGCGTTAGGGCGGCACCGCGCTGTTCGATCTCGCCGAAACGGGCGCTATGACTGCCACGAGCCTCGCTTTGATCGGTGAAGGCAATCGGCTCGTCCAGGGCCTTGAAGCTGGTCTGGCGCAACAGGATCGGGCATTGGCGGCGGGGCGGGCCTTCGATCACCGCCTTGGGGGTGATGCCATGGGCCGGCATTTGCGCCTGGACGATGTCGATGTCCAGGGTCCGTGGTGTCAGGTGGTTGATGTGCGGGCCCTTGAACGCCACCACGTCGGCGATCAGACGATGTTGGGCGCTGAGTTGTCGATACTGCTCGGCAGTGACGGTGGCGCTGTGGTGCCAGCGAAACGTTTCCAGGGCCTGTTCGACGAACTCGAGGGCTTCCTGCTCGGTCAGGCCACCCCGGGATTCGGCACGTTCGATCAGGGAGAGGGCCGTAGGGGTGAAGATCGCGCGCTGGTCGAGCATCGACTGGGCGAACGCTCGCAGCTCCAGGTCTTCGATCAGCTCCAGGCGCAGCAACGAGGTGAACACCCGGAACGGGCTGACCTGCAACGATGCTTCGTGCACCGCGCGAAAAGCCGTGGAATGCACCGGCACGCCGGCCGGTGTCAGGTCGTAGTAACCCACCGGTTGCATGCCCATGACCGCGAACAGGCGGGCGAGGGTTGCCAGTTCAGCGGCCGTACCGACGCGGATCGCCCCATGACGTTCCAGGTCCAGGCGCTCGATTTCGCCGGTGCTCGTGAGCTGTCGGGCGACCTGTGGATCGCTGTCCAGTACATGACGGTTGGTCTGCTCCACCAGTGCCATCAACGCGCCGTACAACGGCACTTCCTCGCGATACATGTCGGACATCGCTTTGGAGAAGCGTTGGCGGATCAGGTCTGGGCTGACGAAGTTCGGGTGGTTCATGAACAGGATTCCTGGCGCGGTGACGTAAAGGATGGACGAAAGATCGCAGCCTTGCGCGACGCCGACAAACGAAGTTTCTGACGAACTTCATTCTGCAAAGGACTGCCAGGGGGGATCTCCCTAGTGCAGTCGTTGATCCTGTGGGCTCTCCGAGCGCAGCGATGCCAAAAACTCCCGATACAGCCGCGCCGTACCGGTGGGGGCTTCGACCATGGGCATGTGCCCGACGGCGTCCCAGATATGCACGCGCAGGTCGGCGATGCCCTTGCTCCAGACGGCCACGCTGCTGACATCGATCAGCCGGTCCTTGCGCCCCCACAGCAACAGGGTCGGGGCGGTGATGTCGGGCAGGTGCGGTTCCATCGGCGGGCTGGCGCGCATTTCGCGGAAGATTTCTTCCAGCTCCTCGCGGGACTGTTCATAGCGCTGGGCGACAGCATCGAGAATCAGCTTCGGTACCCAGGGTGGCGACGCCATGGTCATGGCGTAGAAGCGCTGGAATTCTTCGCGCGAGTGAATCAGAAACGGGTTGTGGCCCTTGGCCAAATGCCGCTCGAGGTCGCTGGGCTCGGGCGCGGTGACACCCGCCGGGTCGATCAGCGCAACGGACACAATGCGCTCGGGGTAGGTGGCCGCCAGCCATGCGGCCATGTAGCCGCCCATGGAATGGCCGATGACGTGGACTTTCTCCACCCCGCACACGTCCAGCAACTGGATCATGCGCTTGGCCTGTAGCGGGATGTCATAGCCGCCGCCGGCCTTGAAGCCGGTTTCGCCATGGCCGGCGATGTCCGGGATGATCACCCGGTGGCTGCCGACAAAATGCCGGGCGAAACGCAGCCAGAGGTTCTTGTCAGCGCCGAAGCCATGGAGCATCAGCACATTGCTGGTGGCCTCGTACGGCCCGCCTTGCCAGGTCGAGACGGTCATCTCGGGGATGGGCACGACGATTTTGTGCAGCCGGTACAACTTGGCCTCGGCGGCCATGTTCAAGTCATAGAGCCAGTAGCCGATGGCCGGGTAGGTCAGCCAGCTCCAGGCGACGAACACTGCGAGAACGACGAATAACAAAAGCATCATGCGTCTCCCTTGTATCTGCTCAGGACAAAATGTGATCGGCGGGTTTCAGCGCTCGGGTCAAGCGGTGAAAGCTGAAGCTGAACCCCGGAAACATGGCGATCACATGACCGCTCCTGCTTTGATACCAACTGTGGCAGCCACCGGACTTCCACACGGTGCGTTCCATTTCCCGGTGGATCATTTCAGTGTAGGTACGTTCCGCCTCATGGCGAACTTCGATGCTGTGTAAACCTTGATCCTTCAAGGTGCGAATGCAATCGAGGATGTAATTCATCTGGGATTCGATGATAAACAGCGCCGACGTGTGGCCGATGCCGGTGTTCGGCCCGGTGACGATGAACAGATTGGGGAAGTCGGGCAGGGCGGTGCCGAGATAGGCCCGCGGATATTGTGCCCAGACCTCCTTGAGGCAGATGCCGTTTTTGCCCTTTACCGGGTAGCAAATCACCCCGTCGGTGGCATCGTAGCCGGTGGACCAGACGATCAGGTCCACGTCGATGTGTTGACCCTCCAGGGTAACGATGCCGGTTTCATCGATGGACGCGATGCCTTGTTCGCGGCTGTGCAGCGTCACGTTGCGGCGGGCCAGGGCCGGGTACAGTGTGCTGGACAGAATCACCCGTTTGCAGCCCATGGTGTAGTCCGGCGTCAGTTTGCGCCGCAGTTCGGCGTCCGGCACCTGGAGCTTGAGCAAGCGCAGGGCCCGGCGCTGAACCCTGTGCACGGCCGGCTTGGAATACTTGAAACCAAACACCCGGGTTTCAAATTGCCAGTAGATACCCCAGCGCAGCAACTTGTAGGCGGGTTTGAGCCCCAGCAGCCAGCGCTGGAAGCGGCCAAACCGGTGATCGGCCCGGGGCAATACCCAGTGGGGTGTGCGCTGGAACACATGCAAGTGCCCGACGTCCGGGGCAATGGCCGGAATCACCTGGGCCGCACTGGCGCCGCTGCCGACGATGGCCACGGATTTTTGCCGGTAGTCGTAGCCGTGATCCCAGTTGTTGGTGTGAAACGTCTTGCCCTGAAAGCGTCCCTGGCCGTCGAAGCACGGTACCACCGGTTGACTCAACGGCCCGGTCGCGTTGATCAGGAACTGCGCGCAATACGTGCCTTTGCCGACGGTGTAAACCGTCCAGCGCCTGTTGGCGTCGTCCCATTCGATGCGCTCGACATTCGCGTCCAGTTCCACCTTGTCCCGCAGGCCGAAGTGTTCCACCACATGGCGGGTGTAGCGGCGTAGTTCGGTCTGTTCGGCGAACATTTGTGTCCAGCGATAAGGGGCGAAAGACAATGAGTAAAGCGGCGAGGGCACATCGACTGCCGCGCCGGGATAAGTGTTCTGGCACCAGGTGCCGCCGAAAAAATCCCGGCGCTCCAGCAGGCGGAAATCGTCGATGCCGGCCTTGAGCAAATTGATTGCAGCACATTGGCCTCCAAAACCGCTGCCGATGATCAATACTTGAAAGGTCTGCATGGGCCTCCTCTTATGGTCATCGATCAACTCTTCTTTCATGTATAGCCGTTTCTGGAGACGAGGCTTTTGCTTTTATGCGAGCGTGATATCGCGATACTCAGCCTGTCAGTCGGTGGTGGCTATTTGATTTCACCCTGATAGACTCCAGCACACAGGCACAGGCTGTTATCGCATTCCGTCGAGTGGCACAGAGGCCCTATGGCAAAAACGGGAGGAAAGGGATCTTCATTGGCCAGGAGGCTCTACACATCGCGAATCCTGGGGGTGGCCCTGGGACTGGTGTGTGTGAGCGCGGCGATGTATCCACTCGATCCGGCGCCCTGGGTCTGGGGATTCATGTGGTTCAACGGCCTGGTCTGGCCGCACCTGGCCTACCAATGGGCGCGCCGGGCCAGGACGCCCTATCATGCCGAACACCGAAATCTGCTGATCGATGCCTTTCTCGGTGGCTTCTGGATTGCCGCCATGCAATTCAATCCACTGCCCAGCGCGACCACCATCTCCATGATGGCCATGCATAATGTGGCCATCGGCGGTTTGCGCTTCCTGCTGGCCGGGACGGCCGCGCAAGTGCTGGGCCTCTGCGTAGGCTTGCAGATTTTCGCCCCGGCGTTCATTCCTGCTACCAGCCCGGTGCAGCTCTATGCCTGTTTGCCATTGCTGTGCCTGTATCCGTTGGCGCTGGGCTGGTTCTGCTTCCGCCAGGCCCATACCCTCGGCCGTCAGAAGCGTGAACTGCTGGCACTGAGCCGCACCGACAGCCTGACGGGCCTGCTCAACCATGGCTCCTGGAAGGACCAGCTGGAGGTCGAGTTCCAGCGTTGCACACGTCAGCAAAAAGGCGGGGCGATTGCACTGATCGATATCGACCATTTCAAAGCCATCAACGATACCTACGGCCATGTCGCTGGGGACATCGTCCTGCGTCAGTTGAGCAAAATGCTCAGGCACAGCCTGCGAGCGACCGATGTGGCGGGGCGCTACGGCGGTGACGAGTTCTGCGTGATCCTTCCGGACCTGCCCCTGAACCGCGCCGCCGCCGTCATGGAAGCCCTGCGCGATCGCTTCGCCACCTTGGGGGACGAGCAGAACCCGGCGCTGAAAGTCAGCCTGAGCATTGGCCTGGCGTCATTCAACCCGGCCCACCCCGACGCGACGTTTTGGCTCAACGACGCCGACCATGCGCTATACGAAGCCAAGACCACCGGGCGTAATCGAGTGATCTGTTGCGGCAATGGCAAACCCCATCGCGAATTGCTCGATTCGGTGTGATCGTCCAGCGCAAAGTCTGTAGGAGCCGGTATTCCCCGCATCGGCGTTTGGCCGCAGTCCCTCTGTAGGCGCTGGCTTGTCGGGTCGCCGCATCGCAGCGAAGGCGTTCGATCAGCCGGTATCCACGTTGCTGACACACCGCTTTCGCTGGCAAGCCAGCTCCTACAGGTTTTTTGGATGAACGCAGTTTTTTGTACGCAAAAAAAACCTTGTTGGAGCGAGCCTGTTCGCGAGTGCGTCGATTCGGGCTAGACCGTCATTCCTTCACGCTCATGAATTCTTCCGCGTAGCGGATGTATTCCTCCGGTTGCGTGTAGGTGTGGGTCAGCTCGGTCGCGTTCAGGTCCGAGGTCTGGGTGAGTATCTGGCGTTGCTCACGCAGGCTGTCGTAGGTCGCCTTGATCGCGGCGAAGTACGCGCCATGGCCGTCGATGGTCACACGAACGCCCAGTTCCGCCAGGCGCTTGTCATCGCGTAGCAACGGGTTGCCGTAGGTCACCAGCATCAGCGGCACGCTCAGGTGCTCGGCGATCTGCTCCAGATGGTCGAAGTCCTTGACGCCCACCATGCAGATACCGTCGGCCCCGGCGCGCTGGTATTGCCGGGTGCGGCTGATGATTTCCTGCACCGGCGCAATCCCCGCATGGGTGCGGGCGATGATCGCCATTTCCTTGTCGCAGCGCGCTTCCAGTGCCGCGCGGATCTTGCCGACACCTTCGGCGACCGTGATCAGGTCGGTGGATTTGCGGCCAAACTGCGCAGGCAGCAGGGTGTCTTCGATGGTCAGCGCGGCGACGCCGGCCCGTTCGAGTTCGACGATGGTGCGCATGACGTTGAGCGCATTGCCGTAGCCGTGGTCGGCGTCGGCAATCACCGGCAACTGGGCGACACGGCCGATGCGGGTGGCCTGCTCAGCGAATTCGCTGAGGGTGATCAGGGCAAAGTCAGGGGCGCCCAGCACTTGCAACGAGGCGACCGAACCGCCAAGGATCCCGACTTCGAAGCCCAGGTCGGCGGCGATGCGGGCCGACATCGGGTCGAAAACCGAGGCTGTGTGGTAGCAAGTGTCGGAGGCGAACAATTGGCGAAAATTGCGGCGCAAATCTTGATGGGAAAGCCTGGACATATGAGTTCCACCAATGGAATGGAGGGGCTTGAGCAAAAGTGTCAACGCCTAAGAAATAAAAGGCTATCACGCGCGCAGGGGGACAATGATGACGAATTTGCCGGATCAGGCAGATTGATGTCGCAACGATGGAGCGGATAGGTCACGCCGCCTCGGCCTGTTGCCGTTGGTCAAGCAGCGGCACGGCGCGCACCGAGTCGCCCGGTTGCAGCTGCAAGCGCTTGGCGGTAAGGCGGTCAACCACCAGGCTGTTGCCCAACTGTCGTGCCGGGGCGCAGGTAATGCGGCAGTTTTCCAGGCGGCGGTTATGGATCAGCCAGAGGGGCGCTTTATCGTCCGGCGAGCCGATGGCCAGTGCCAGCGGTTGACTGTCGCGCACGGTGCGGATCCCGCAAACCGGGGCTTCAAGGACCGGTCCGCCGTCGAAGATATCGATGTAGCCCTTGTGGGCAAACCCTTCGGCGCTGAGGATTTTCAGGGCCGGCTCGGTATTGGGGTGGGCCTTGCCGATCACCGCCTGGGCCTGCTCGGTAAGCAGGCAGGTGTACAGCGGCTGGCGCGGCATCAATTCGGCGATGAACGATTTGTTGCCCAGCCCGGACAAGTGATCGGCGTAGCTGAAATCCATCTTGAAAAAGTGCCGGCCGAGGCTGTCCCAGAAAGGCGAGCCACCTCGTTCGTCGGCACTGCCGCGTAACTCGACGATGAGCCGGTTGCCGAACAGCTGCGTAAATTCGGCCACAAACAACAAACGCCCGAGCGAAAGCAAACGGCCGTTGCTGCCCTGGCGCTGATCGGGGCGCAGGTACAGCGAGCAGACTTGCGATTGCCCGGTCAATTCATTGCTCAGGAACAGGGTCGGGATCTGGCGCTCGATACCCAGGTCCGGTGCCGCACTGACCGTCAGCCCGACCCGGTAGTTGTACCAGGGTTCGCGCAGGCCGACGCCACCCGTCAGGGCGCTGACGCCCAGCACTTGCTGCTCGTCGTCCTCGAGCACGAACAGATAATCGGCATCGGCCCGATCGACCTGCCCGGCGAAAGTGCGTTGGGCCCAGCGGATCCGGTGGGCCAGGCGTTCTTCGTCGGCCGGCAGTCTGGTAAGTCCCGGAACCGCCTGACGCACCAGCGTGAGCAGGGTGGGCAGATCGGTGATCTGGACCGGACGGACAATCATGCGGCTGTTCCTTGTTCGTGTGTGCTCGGGCGGTGACGTCGCTGGCGGGTATTCACAGGGCTATCAGCCTGATCGTGCTGCCCTCGGTCACCTTCAGCGCCTTGCACATGGCTGCGTCCAGCGTGACGGGTTGCCCGGGGATGTAATCAAGATCGGCGACGATGGCCCGGTAATCCTTCAAGGAATCGTTGCTCACCAGAAAGCTGCCGCGGGCATCGATCACAGGTCCCGGCCGCGCGATAGCGCACTGGCTGTGGGCGATGGAACGAATGCCTGACGTGCGTGCATACAGGGTCGGGCCCCCATCGAACAAATCGATGTAGCTGTTGGTTTCGAAGCCTTCACGCTCGAGGATATCGAAGGCTTCCTGGCCGTCGGGGTGGATGCTGCCGATACAGTCCTGTGCCGCCTGGGGCAGCATGGGCACATAAATCGGATACTGCGGCATCAGTTCGGCGAGAAAGGTGCGGCTCTGCAGGCCGCAAAGCCGTTCGGCCTCGACGTAGGGCAAGTTGAAGAAATGCTTGCCCACTGCATCCCAAAATGGCGAGTGGCCTTCATCACTGCTGTAGCCGACGATTTCGGTGATCACCGTTTCGGAAAAACGCCGGGTGTGGGCGGCAATGAACAACAGGCGCGCCCGCGACAGCAGTTCGGAATGCGCGCTGCGCACAAGCGCGGCATCGATATGGAAGCCCCGCAACAAGGTGTGGCCACTGAGGTCGTGGCACAACGACAAGGCCGGTACACCGTGCTCGATGTTCAGTTCCCTGGAGGCACTGGTGAAGTGCCGGTTGCGCAGGCTGTAGAACGGCTCGTTGAACCCCGCCGTGGCGAGGATTTCCGAGCAGCCGACCAGGTGCTGCGTCGTCAGGTCTTCGAGCACAAAAAAATAGTTTTCCGGGCCATGACCCGCGACGTCCTTCTCGAACGAGGCACAGGAATCGAGGATTTTTCCGTGTAACCGTTCGCTATCGTCGGGCAGGGATGTAACGCCCACGAGGCTTTCACGAGCCAGCCTTTGTAACTGGGGCAGGTCGGCTGACTCGACTGGACGCAAGACCAGCATGGAGACACTCCTGTATCAAACGATTCGACGGTTTAGGCCGAACCTGACTATCACTGTCGGTTTTTCCACACATTCAACCGGTGGTCGTCTGAACGTTGTCAGGCGCCACTCTTTTTCTTGTCAGATGTTTATTGGAATGGACCGCATTAAACAAGAAATTGGCGATTCGGCGGCAGGCGATGCCTGGCCAGGTGCGTTGATCGGGTATTCGAGAAAGGGTGTCCGGGCTCCTGCTGGATGAGTGTGGAACATGATTTAACAGTCCGTTGAAAGGAGTATTTAATTATCGCGTCCTGCCTGTCTAGTGAATTTTCGCGCGGTCTGGCCGTGCCCGAAAAAGGGGCGAAGTGCCTGTACCAAGGGACTACGCCGATGTCGTAAAGTCTTGTAGGCAATTGCCTGAGTTGCGGTCAGACATCACAGGAAACCTGGCAGGAAATGACTGAAGGATCCGTTTCAAGCAGGAAAACTAAACACCCCCCGAGTCTGCTTTCTTGCGGCACAATTGCGCAATGGCGGTCACCTGACGCTGTCGTTCCTTTCCATTCATAGAGTGATTGCCGGTGCAGGCGACCCGTTTAACCCTGATTTGCCACGCTCGAACCGTTGCACAGAAATTGGCGCGGTTTCCTCTGGACGAACCGCTGGAGATGGATTGGCAAGCGCTCAGGCTTTCCCGTTGCAAGCAGTTCAAGGGCGCTGTGCGCCTTGTCTGCGGCCCGGAATCGCGTACGCGGCAAACCGCTGAACTGTTCGGCAGCGCGCCGCAGATTGTCGACGCACTGAAGGACTGCGACTTCGGGTGCTGGAACGGAATACGCATTAGCGATCTGCAAAAAAACGATTCCGAGGCGCTCCAGCACTGGCTGGGCGACCCGGCTTCGGCACCCCACGGTGGCGAGTCACTGGTGCAACTGGGCGAGCGGGTGGGCGCGTGGTTGACCGCGTTGCAGTCGACGCCGGGGCACATCGTTGCCATTACCCATCCATTCGTCATTCGCGCCGCGCTGACGCAGGTGTTGCAGGGGGGATCCTCCAGCCTGATCGACGTCGAACCCCTGTCCGCGGTCGAGTTGAGGTTCCATGGCCGCTGGCGGCTACGCTTGCCGGGCTCCGACGCCGAGGATTTGTCGTGATGAAAAAGCTCCTGGTTATCGGCATCGGTGCTGGCAATCCCGACTACATCACGATGCAAGCGGTGAAGGCGCTGAATCAGGTCGACGTTTTTTTTCTCATGGACAAGGGCGAGAGCAAAAACACACTCATCGATTTGCGACGCGAAATCTGCGAACGCTACATCACTGGCCACGATTACCGTTTTGTCGAGGCCCACAGCCCTGAACGCGAGCGCGGTGAGGTGGACTACAAGACCAGTGTCGACGACTTGAACCTGGCCAAACAGCAGACCTTCGAACGGTTGATCGACGAGGACATGTCCGACGGCCAGTGTGGAGGTTTTCTGGTGTGGGGCGACCCTGGGTTGTACGACAGCACCATTCGTATCCTCCAGGCCATTCAGGCTTCAGGCGCCTGTGCATTCGAGTTTGAGGTGATCCCCGGCATTACCAGCGTCCAGGCGTTGGCGGCACAGCACAAGGTGCCGCTCAACCAGATTGGCCGCTCGGTTGAAATCACCACGGGCCGGCGTCTGGCGGCAGGGCAGGTGAGCGATGCCGACAGCCTGGTGGTGATGCTCGATGCTCAGGATGCTTACCGTCAGGTGGTGGATCAGGACACCGAGATTTGCTGGGGCGCCTATTTGGGGACACCGGATCAAATCCTGATCCGCGGCAAGCTCAGGGATGTGGCGGATGACATCGAACGGGTGCGCAAGGCGGCGCGGCTGGCCAATGGCTGGATCATGGATACCTATTTATTGCGCAAGCCTTGAGTACTGAATTGCCCGGTCTGACGCCTTCGCGGGCAAGCCCGCTCCTACAGGGTTCGTGCAATCCTTGTAGGAGCGGGCTTGCCCGCGAAGAGGCCCTCGAGAACACCTCAAAAACCGGCATTACCCCCACGCCCAAACCGCTCCCGATACACCGAAGGCGGCACGCCAACCACCGTGCGAAAGGCCACCCGGAAGCTTTCCACCGAGCGATAACCACAACGTTCGGCGATCTGTTCGGTGTTCTGGTCGCTGCTTTCCAGCAGTTCGCGGGCACGCCCCAGACGTTCGTGCTGCAACCAGGTTTTCGGTGACTGGCCACTGGCTTCGGTGAAGCGGCGCAGGAACGTGCGTTCGCTCATGGCGGCTTCGCTGGCCAGGTCGCGCACCTCCAGTGGTTCGTGCAAACGTTCACGTGCCCACTGCATGACGCGGGAAAGATCGCTGCGCGGTGCAGGACTGACCGGCGTCGGAATGAATTGCGCCTGGCCACCACTGCGTTGCGGCGACATGACCAGGCGTCGGGCTACGGAGTTGGCCACCTGCGTGCCGAAATCCCGTGCCACCAGATGCAGGCAGGCATCGATGCCTGCCGCGCTGCCGGCCGAAGTGATCAATTGGCCGGAATCGACATACAGCACGTCCGGGTCCACCAGGATGCCGGGAAACCGTTCGGCCAGTTCCGAGGTATAGCGCCAGTGCGTGGTCGCGCCGCGGCCGTCGAGCAAGCCGGTAGCGGCGAGGACAAAAACGCCGGAGCAGATCGACAGCAACCGCGCACCCCGCGCATGGGCCTGGCGCAGAGCGGCGATCAGCTGCGCCGGTACTGCGGCGCTACGGTCGCGCCAGCCGGGGATGATGATGGTCCGCGCGTCGGCGAGCATTTCCATGCCGCCATCGGCCAGGACCTGGATGCCGCCCATGGCACGCATCGGGCCTTGATCGACGGCGACGATACGATGCTCGTACCACGGGAAATCGAATTCAGGGCGTGGCAGGCCGAAGATCTCCACGGCAATGCCGAACTCGAACGTGCAGAGGCCGTCGTAGGCCAGAATCGCAACCATTCCTGGGCTGGGGTGCATTTGGCGGAAAGTTCCCGGTGAGTGTCTTGTACGCCACTGTAGCTGCAAGTGGCTGGCGGATAAAGTCTTCCTGCACCCACCGATACCTTGGAGTACACAACATGAGCAGTCTGGTACGCGAAATTCCTGCCGCCCCATCGGCCATCGCCCTGATGCATTTCAGCAACCGTCTGACGTTCGAAACCGATTGTTCCGACGTCTACGGCAGCCAGCAGGCTGGCGAAGTCGATTTCATTCTGGTGGATGTTCGGGGGCCGCTGGCGTTCGAACGCGGGCATGTGCCGGGAGCGATCAACATTCCCGGGCGCTTGTTGAGCGCCGAAGGTTTGGCGGGTTATCCGAAAAACAGCCTGTTTGTGGTCTATTGCGCCGGGCCGCACTGCAATGGTGCCAACAAGGCTGCAGTGAAACTGGCGGCCCTGGGTTATCCGGTCAAGGAGATGATCGGCGGCGTGACCGGGTGGCTGGATGAGGGGTTTGAGTTGAGTGTCGCCGAGCAACGACCAGCCCGTGACATGATTGGCTGTGAATGCTGAGGCCCAAACACCATTGATCATTGTGGCGAGGGGGCTTGCCTGTGGCGAGGGAGCTTGCTCCCGCTCGGCTGCGAAGCAGACGCATTTTTTTGGGGCCGCTTCGCGACCCAGCGGGAGCAAGCTCCCTCGCCACAAGAGTGGTGTTACACACGGATCAGTGTTCGTTAGCGGCCGCCCACCACTCATCCAGTGTCGCCTGCAACCATGCCAACACATCGGCGTAGGGCGCATCGTCCTGCGGCCCCCGTGGCAATGGCGACTCCTCGCCAAAATGCGCATTGAGCAGGGCCACCGACTCGGCGTTCCATTCCGGGTGAAACTGCAACCCCAGCCGCGTCGGCCCGGCGCGGTACATCTGCTGTGCACATAACGCACTGCTGGCCAGCAGTTGCGCGTTGGGTGGCAGGTCGATGGCGTCTTCGTGCCACTCCAGCACCTTCAGCGTTTGCCCATCGATAAAGGTCACGCGGGTCCATCCGGTTTCGGTCTGCTCCATCCGCCGTACATTCCCTCCGAGACTCAACGCCAGCAACTGTGCCCCCAGGCATATCGCGAATACGGCCCCACCCAGTTCCAGACTGCCGTCAAGCCATTGCCGTTCGGCTTCCAGCCAGGCCGGACCGGCATTGGATTCATAAGGCCCGCCCAACAGGATCACCGGGTCGGCGCTGACGGGCGGCAATTGGCCGAGGTCGGCGCGAAATACGTTCAGCGCCACCCCTCGGGATTCGGCCCAGATGGCGATGGCACCCGGACCTTCGGCGGGGTGGTGCTGGATCAGGTTCAACGTGGGCATCGCGTTACTCTCGATGGGATGCAAGGGCGCTCAATGTGCCGCAAAACATCCGGCACCGCCAGTCGGCTCATTGGGTCGGATGAAGCCGCAAACGCTGCAGGTTTGTGCTGAAAACGCGACTTGTCTGACAGACTTTGCCCCGTGATGGCGCGTGCATCTCAATACCTCCATCCTGCCGCCACTTTTCTATAAATATTTGTCGCTTCGGCGTAATTTGCCCACCTGTAGCCGCTCTAGACTGCCGGCCACTTCGGCTTCCGCTCACGAAGCGATGACCGAACGCTGCCAATCGAAGCTGCCAATAAAAGCCTCCGCACACAGGAGTTATAAATGAAGAAGCTAGTGATGTTCGGTGCCCTGGCACTGTCGATGTTGTCCCTGACCGCCGTGGCCGCAGACGCCAAGCCGATCCGCATCGGTATCGAAGCCGGCTACCCGCCGTTCTCGATGAAAACCCCAGACGGCAAACTCACCGGTTTCGACGTGGACATCGGCGATGCCCTGTGCGAGCAGATGAAGGTCAAGTGTACCTGGGTCGAGCAAGAGTTCGACGGCCTGATCCCTGCGCTGAAGGTCAAGAAAATCGACGCTATCCTGTCGTCCATGACCATCACGGATGATCGCAAGAAGAACGTCGATTTCACCATCAAGTACTACCACACCCCGGCGCGCTTCGTGATGAAGGAAGGCAGCGACGTCAAGGACCCGCTGACCGAGCTCAAGGGCAAGAAAGTCGGTGTCCTGCGCGCCAGTACCCACGACCGTTTCGCCACTGAAGTACTGCAACCGGCGGGGATTGTCCTGGTGCGTTACGGCTCCCAGCAGGAAGCCAACCTGGACATGGTCTCCGGCCGCATTGACGCGTTGCTGGCCGACTCGGTCAACCTGGACGACGGTTTCCTGAAAACCGACGCCGGTAAAGGTTTTGCCTTTGTCGGCCCTGAGTACAACGATCCGAAATACTTCGGTGGCGGCGCCGGCATTGCCGTGCGCAAGGGTGATACCGCCCTGGCCGAGCAATTCAACACAGCGATCACCGCAATCCGCGCCAACGGCAAGTACAAGCAAGTGCAGGACAAGTACTTCAAGTTTGACGTATACGGCGAGTAAGCGTGCGGGTTGAAAAAGTGGCAACCGTTGACGCGGTTGCCATTTTTTTTGTGTTCCTGATTTATCCTGCCTGACACATATCCCAACTGTAGGAGTTTCCCATGCAACGCATCGACCACAAGCTTCCCTGGAGCCACCTGGGCACCGAGCGCACCCTGAGCGTGTTTCGTTATGGCGCGGGCACGCGCAAGGTGTATATCCAGGCCAGTCTGCACGCCGACGAATTGCCGGGCATGCGCACGGCCTGGGAGTTGAAGAAACGCCTGACCGAACTTGAACAGCAGGGGCAATTGAACGGTGTGATCGAACTCGTGCCGGTGGCCAATCCCATTGGCCTCGATCAGCACTTGCAAGGCAGCCACATGGGGCGTTTCGAGCTGGGCAGCGGCAAGAACTTCAACCGCTCGTTCGTCGAACTCAGTGCGCCGGTGGCCGGGTTGATCGGTGATCGCCTCGGCAGCGATGCCCAGGCCAACATCGCGCTGATTCGCCAGACCATGGGTCAGGTCCTCGACGACTTGCCAGCCGCGCCATCGCAACTGGAAGCGATGCACCGTCTGTTGCTGCGCCATGCCTGCGACGCCGACATCACCCTTGACCTGCATTGCGATTTCGATGCGGCGATCCACCTCTACGCCTTGCCGCAGCACTGGCCGCAATGGCAGTCCCTGGCGGCGCGTTTGAAGGCCGGCGTGGCGCTGCTGTGTGAAGACTCCGGCGGCAGCTCGTTCGATGAATCCTGTTCTGCGCCATGGTTGCGTCTGGCCAGAGCGTTCCCGACGGCGGTGATTCCACTGGCCAACCTGGCGACCACCCTGGAGCTGGGCAGCATGGGAGACACCCGCGTCGACCAGGCCCAGGCCAATTGCGAGGCCATTCTCGGGTTCCTTGCCGAGCAGGGATTCATCTCCGGCACATGGCCGGCGGCACCGGCCGAATGCTGTGAAGGCATGCCATTGGAAGGCACCCAATACCTGTTCGCACCGCATCACGGCGTGGTCAGCTTCCTGCGTGAAGCCGGGGAGTGGGTGGAGAAGGGCGATGCGCTGTTCGAGGTGGTCGACCCGTTGAACGACAAGGTCACCACCGTGCAGGCCGGCACCAGCGGTGTGTTGTTCGCCATTGACCGTGGGCGTTACACCCAGCCGGGGACCTGGCAGGCGAAGGTTGCCGGGCGCGAGGCGATTCGGGTGGGGAAGCTGGTCAACGACTGATCCTGGATTTTCCTTGTTTGTAATGGCCTCTTCGCTGGCAAGCCAGCTCCTACAACGGATTTGTGGCGTTCACTAAACCTGTAGGAGCGGGCTTGCCCGCGAAGACGGCTTCAGCTTCACCCGAGATGTTCCTGCCTGATTCACAGTGTTAGGCTCTTCCCCGAATCCTGCATTCCGTGAAGGAAGACCCATGTTGAAGATTCTCGCGCTGCTTACGCTTCTGGCATCCACTGTCGTCCACGCCCAAACCCCGCTGCAAACCGACTTGCCGCTCAAATACCTGGAGCAGGCCAACGCCGATTCGATCCATCAACCCCTGGTTATTTTCCTCCACGGTTACGGCAGTAACGAGCAGGACCTGTTCGGCATCAAGGATGACTTGCCCGAGTCCTACACCTACTTGTCGGTACGGGCACCGATTGTGACGCAGGAGGGCAGCTATCAGTGGTTTCGCAAGAAGGGCGAAGGGGCTTACAACGGCGAGACCGATGATCTGAAGTCCAGCGGCCAGTTGCTGCTGGACTTCGTTACACAGGCCACGAAGAAATATCACACCGAACCGGAGAAGGTGTTCCTGGTGGGGTTCAGCCAGGGTGCGATCATGTCCTACGAAGTGGGTCTGCGGCATCCCGAGGCGCTCGGTGGCATCGCCGCGTTGAGCGGACGGATTCTGCCGGTGCTCAAGTCCGGGCTTGTACCGGATGAAAAACGCCAGTCGCTGGCAATTTTCATCGGTCATGGCGAGCAGGACAAACGCCTTCCCTACAGCGACGGTACGGAAGCCAACAGCCTGTTGCAGAGCGTGTCACTGGAACCGGAGTTCCACGGCTACCCCGGTGTCGGCCACAACATCAGCGCCGACGAGATCCAGGATTTGAGCGCCTGGTTGCAGCGTCTCAACCCCTGAGCCTTATTTTCCGCTGACGATCTGTTTGATCAGGGTTTCGTGGGCCGCCATGTCGCCGGGACGGGAAATCACCTGGATCACCGCCATGCGGGTGCCGGACGCGGCCATCAGCGTGGTGGTGAGGGTCATGCCGCCGCCCCGGGTGGCAGTACCATCGACCTGGCGCAGGCCCAGCCCGGTTGTCCGGGTCAGGCTTTTCTCGCTCAGTTTGTTGTAGTCGGGCAGGGACTTGTGTTGCGCCGAATCGAAGTCAGCCACTGTGCCATCGAGGAACCCGCCGTCGTTGTCCTTGACGCTGACACCGTTGGGCAGGGTGTTTTCAGCGGCGATCACCACGGTCCTGGTGGTTTCATTGCTGTACAGGGTGCCACTGGCACCGTCCGGGCTGGCCGGCAGCGGGTTGGCGCTGAAACCCTTGGGCAGGTTGAAGGTAAACTTGCCGCCGAGCATCGAGACTTTCCGGGTTGGCGCGTTATCGCTGGACGGGGCCTTGGCGGCCTGCGCATTCAAAGCCCCAAGGCCGGTAGCGGCTGCCAGCAGCAGGACGAGGGCTTTTTTACTCAACAATGACATCGGAATCTCCAGGGATGGGCGCGCGGTGGGGCGCGATCATCCCATGGAGGTTGTGATGCATTCCAGCGTGCTCTACCCAGCGGTCACCTTGGCCGAGCACCCACCTCTGCTGAGGACAGCCCGATGAGCCGATACGGGCTAGCGTTTGATGGCAGCTCCTTCAGTGTCCGTCGTCGGGCCGGCCGGCCGCGCCAGCAGGCGTTTGGTCACGCCCAGCATGGCCACCGATACCGCGATGCCCAGCACAAAGGCGTTCATTCCCATCGTCGGCAGGGCCAGCGCCAACACCAGGCAGAAGGCGGCGAACGAGTACATGCCGGTGGCGGTGGCGCGCAGCAACGCGGCGGTAAAGGCCGGGCCACGGGTTTGCTGGGAGAACACCGCCATCACGCTACCCAATACCGGGAACACCGCCAGCAGGCCGCTCCAACGGTCGCCGACAGTGCTGGCCAGCAGGGTTACGACCAGCGTGAGCAAAGCACCGGCCAGCATTCGCAGCAGGAGCTTGTCGGATTTCGGTGCCGGGCCATTGAGCACCGGTTGCACGGCGGGAAACAGGTACGGTGCGGCGAGCAGCGCGGTGGCGGCGGCGCACACCGAAAACACCAGGGAGGCCGGGATCAGCGACAGGGCGATCGCCACCAGCGCCCAGACCGACAGCGAGATCAGCAACGCCAGCGGCCAACCGGCCCGTTGTGCGACCTGAGCGTAAGTCACGCAAAACGCAATCATCGCGAACATGGCCGACAGCGCAGCAGTGGCCGATTGCGCAGCGAACGCTTCGCCTTGTTCAAGGGCGAGGAACAACAGAATCGGCCCGACCACCACCGGCAACCCCGACAACCAACCGGCCACGCTCGGCCCCCAGCGTTTGCCAGCCAGGGAAATCAGTAGCAGGAAGCCTGGAATCACCAGCAGTTTAAGGATCAACACGCGCACGTCTCCGACCTGAGTGAGGTGGCAACGGTAGCATTAATCCCGAGTTGCGCCGGCAGTTGCTGGGCGCGGCCCCGTAAACTTTGCGATGATCACCACAGTTTTGCCTGCCTTCCCACCTTTTGATGGATCATCGTGTGAAATTCAGTTTTCTGCCCAAGACCGCCACTGCGCCGTTTTGCCCGCCGGAAGTGGCCGGTAGCGTCGCCGTCGACCCCCGCGCGTCGTTCTTCAAGCGTGTCCTGCGTTTTGCCGGGCCGGGGTTGCTGGTGTCCATCGGTTACATGGACCCGGGCAACTGGGCGACCGCCATCGAGGCCGGCTCGCGGTTCGGCTACAGCTTGTTGTTCGTGGTGTTGCTGGCAAGCCTGTCGGGGATGGTCGTGCAGTGCCTGTGTTCGCGCCTGGGCATTGCCACCGGGCGTGATCTGGCGCAGTTGTCCCGAGAGCGCTACAGCACACGCACCGCTCGCACCCAATGGTTTCTGGCGGAGATTTCCATCATCGCCACCGACCTGGCCGAGGTGCTCGGCTGCGCCCTGGCGTTCCATTTGTTGCTCGGTTGCTCGCTGACCTTCGGCATCACCCTGACGGCATTCGATACCCTGTTGGTGCTGGCCTTGCAGAACCGTGGATTCCGCCGACTCGAAGCAATCATGCTGGTGCTGGTCGGCACCATCGGCGTGTGCTTCTTTGTCGAGTTGCTGCTGATCAAACCCTACTGGCCCGATGTCGCCCGCGGCTTCACGCCGTCGCTGTCGGCCATCGGCGATGCGGCGCCACTGTACCTGGCCATCGGCATCCTCGGGGCCACGGTGATGCCGCATAACCTGTACCTGCACACGTCCATCGTGCAAACCCGGTTGATCGGCAAGGACCTGGCCAGCAAGCAGGACGCGGTCAAACTGGCGCGCATCGACACCATTGGCTCTCTGGCGCTGGCACTGCTGGTCAACGCGGCGATCCTGATTCTGGCGGCGGCAGCTTTCCATCAGTCCGGTCACGCCGATGTCGTGGACATCCAGGATGCCTACCACTTGCTCGACCCTCTGGTGGGCGGGGCGTTGGCCAGCGTACTGTTTGGCGTGGCGTTGCTGGCCTCGGGGCAGAGTTCGACCTTCACCGGCACCATCGCCGGCCAGGTGATCATGGAAGGTTTCCTGAACCTGCGCATTCCCTGCTGGCAACGACGCCTGATCACTCGCGGGCTGGCGTTGATCCCGGCGTTCATCGGCGTGTGGCTGATGGGTGACGACGCCATCGGCAAGTTGCTGGTGTTGAGCCAGGTGGTGTTGAGCCTGCAATTGCCGTTCGCGCTGTACCCGCTGATTCGCATGACCAACGATCATGCCCTCATGGGGCCACTGGTGAACCGGCTGCCGACACGGGTGTTGGCGTGGGGGTTGTTCGGGGTGATCAGTGGGGCGAACAGTTGGTTGATTTTGCAGTTTCTGGGGTGAGAGAACCGGGCTCATCGCGGTCTACCTGAAAAAGCGTAGGCAAAAAAGAACCCGGGATGTGGCGAGGGGGCAAGCCCCCTCGCCACAGTTTTCCAGACGGTCACGGATCTTCGTGGGTCCCCGCGCCATCTGTTGAACGCTGTTGGCTTACGCCCGCTCGAGCGCCAGCGCCACGCCCTGACCACCACCGATACACAAGGTGGCGAGGCCTTTTTTGGCGTCACGCTTGAGCATTTCATGCAGCAGGGTCACCAGCACACGGCAACCCGAAGCCCCGATCGGGTGACCGAGGGCAATGGCGCCGCCGTTGACGTTGACCTTGTTCAAGTCCCATTCCAGGTCCTTGGCCACCGCCAGGGATTGCGCGGCGAAGGCTTCGTTGGCTTCGATCAGGTCCAGTTGGTCGATGTTCCAGCCGGCCTTGTCCAGGCAGCGGCGGGTGGCCGACACCGGGCCGATGCCCATGATCGCCGGATCGACGCCTGCGTTGGCGTAGGCAGCGATTTTCGCCAGCACCGGCAGGCCCAGGGCCTTGGCTTTTTCAGCGCTCATCAGGATCACGGCCGCGGCACCGTCGTTCAGCGTCGAAGCATTGCCGGCGGTTACCGAACCGTCTTTCTTGAAGGCCGGCTTGAGTTTGCCCAGGGATTCGGCGGTGGTGCCGGCCCGTGGCTGTTCGTCGGTGGCGAAGGACAGCGGGTCGCCCTTGCGCTGCGGGATCAGGATCGGGGTGATTTCATCGACGAAGCGCCCGGCTTCGATGGCGGCCACGGCTTTCTGTTGCGAGGCGGCGGCGAATGCGTCCTGCTGCTCGCGAGTCAGGCTGTACTTCTCGGCCAGGTTCTCGGCGGTGATGCCCATGTGGTAATCGTTGAACGCATCCCACAGACCATCGCTGATCATGGTGTCGACGATTTGCGCATGGCCCATGCGCAGGCCGGTGCGGGCGCCGGGCATGACGTAGTTGGCCAGGCTCATGTTTTCCTGGCCACCGGCGATGATCACCTCGGCATCGCCGCAGCGAATCGCCTGGGCGCCCAAGTGCAGGGCCTTGAGGCCCGAACCGCAGACCTTGTTCAGGGTCATGGCCGGTACGGCGAACGGCAGGCCAGCCTTGATCGCGGCCTGGCGCGCAGGGTTTTGCCCGGCGCCGGCGGTCAGCACCTGGCCCATGATCACTTCATCGACCTGCGCAGGATCCAGGCCGGTTTGCGCCAGCAATTGACGGATCACCGCAGCGCCCAGGTCAACGGCAGACACATTGGCCAGGGATCCCTGGAAGCTGCCGATCGCGGTACGCGTGGCGGCAACAATGACGACTTCTTGCATGGAATGATTCCTCACTGGGCAGCGAACTGCATTTGCGGCACATGGTCCGGCACGATCAGTTTACCGGCAGTCTTGGCGACGATCTCTTCGACGCTGACACCCGGTGCGCGCTCTTTCAGAATGAACGCGCCGTTTTCGATTTCCAGGTAAGCCAGGTCAGTCAGCACGCGCTTGATGCAACCGGCGCCGGTCAGCGGCAGGCTGCATTGGGACAACAGCTTGGACTCACCATCCTTGGACGCGTGGGTCATGATGACGATGATGTTGTCGGCGCCGGCAACCAGGTCCATCGCGCCGCCCATGCCCTTGACCAGTTTGCCGGGGATCATCCACGAGGCGATGTTGCCCTGCACGTCCACTTCGAACGCGCCCAGCACGGTCAGGTCGACATGGCCACCGCGGATCATCGCGAAGGATTCGGCGGAGGAGAAAATCGACGCGCCGGTACGTGCGGTCACGGTTTGCTTGCCGGCGTTGATCATGTCGGCATCGATGGTTTCTTCAGTAGGAAAAGGACCCATGCCCAGCAAGCCGTTTTCCGACTGCAGCATGACTTCCATGCCTTCGGGGATGTAGTTGGCGACCAGGGTCGGAATGCCGATACCCAGGTTCACGTAGAAGCCGTCCTGCATTTCGCGGGCGACGCGTTGAGCCATTTGTTCGCGGGAAAGTGCCATTGTCGTTATTCCTTCATTCGGTCCGGGGGGCAGGGGATCACTTGCGTACGGTGCGTTGTTCGATGCGCTTCTCGAACGTGCCGCAGATGATCCGGTCGACGTAGATGCCAGGGGTGTGGATCTGCGCCGGGTCCAGCTCGCCGGGTTCGACGATTTCTTCGACTTCGACCACGGTGATCTTGCCGGCGGTGGCCGCCAGCGGGTTGAAGTTCTGGGCGGTGTGGCGATAGATCACGTTACCGAAATGGTCGGCTTTCCAGCCTTTGACGATGGCGAAGTCGCCGGTGATGGATTCTTCCATCAGGTACTTGCGGCCATGGAATTCGCGGACTTCCTTGCCGTCGGCGACAGGCGTGCCGACGCCGGTGGCGGTGAAGAAGGCCGGGATGCCGGCGCCGCCTGCGCGCATTTTTTCAGCGAGGGTGCCTTGCGGGGTCAGGATGACTTCGATTTCGCCGTTGAGCAGTTGCTCTTCGAACAGCTTGTTTTCGCCGACGTAGGACGCCACCACTTTGCTGATCTGGCGGTCGGTCAGCAGTACGCCAAGGCCGAAACCGTCGACGCCGCAGTTGTTGGAGACCACGGTCAGATCGCGAGTGCCCTTGCGCTTGATCTCGTTGATCAGGTTTTCCGGGATCCCGCACAGGCCGAAGCCGCCAGCGATCACGGTCATGCCGTCTTCAAGACCTGCCAACGCTTCCTCGTAGGAACTCACGCGCTTGTCGAAACCTGCCATATGCACCTCTTTTATTCTTTGTGGGCGGCTGGCTAGCCGAATGGGATGGAGTGTCTCGCTGGAGTATTGATTTGTTAAGTTGTTTTTTAAGGTTGATTAATAGATAAAACTCAACAATATGTAGGAGCTGCCGAAGGCTGCGATCTTTTGGATCAAGATCAAAAGATCGCAGCCTTCGGCAGCTCCTACAATAGCCGGGAGAAATCGAGTATGACCGTCAAGCAGATCCGCGCCTTTCTGGCCGTGGCCCAGAGCCTGAGCTTTGCCGTGGCCTGCGAGCGCCTGCACCTGTCGCAATCGGCCCTGAGCCTGACTATCAAGGCGCTGGAGGAAGGCTTGGGCGGGCGCTTGTTCACCCGCAACACGCGTAACGTGGCGCTCACCGCCGAAGGCGAAACCCTGGTGCCGCTGGCGCGCCGCTTGATCGCCGACTGGGACAATGCCGAGGATGAGTTGCGCCAGCGCTTCACCCTGCAGCGCGGTCGCGTGACCCTGGCGGCGATGCCGTCGTTCGCCGGCAACCTGCTGCCGCCGATCCTCAAGACTTTCCGCGCCCGTTATCCGAACGTCAACGTGACGGTCAATGACGTGATCAACGAGCAGGTGCTGGAAATGGTCCGTGACCGCCAGGTGGAACTGGGGGTGGCGTTCGAGCCGACCATGAGTTCGTCGCTGCAATTCACGCCGTTGTACATCGACCGATTCGTCGCAGTGGTGCCCCTGGATTCGGCACTGGCCGAGCTCGATGACATCGACTGGCAGACCCTGCTCAAGGAACCGTTCATTACCTTGCAGCGGCCGTCCACCGTGCGGGTCATGCTAGAGGAGCATTTGCAGGCCCGCGGGATGAAACTGCCGGTGGAGTTTGAAAGCCATCAACTGGCGACGGTCGGGCGCATGGTCGCCAGTGGCCTGGGCGTGAGCGCGGTGCCGGCCTTGTGTGCCGGGCAGATGCGTGAGCTGGGCGCGCGTTGCATTACCTTGCGCGATCCGGTGGTGGAGCGGGCGCTGGGGGTGTTGACGTTGCCCGGGGGAGAGCTGTCGGCGGCGGCGCAGGCGTTGTTTGATGTGCTCAAAGAGGAAAACCTGGGCGAGCGACTGACTTGAATTGAACGGACCCTGTAGGAGCCGGCTTGCCGGCGAAGGGGCCGGTACATTAAACATGGTTGCTGGCTGACAGACCGCCTTCGCCGGCAAGCCGGCTCCTACAGGTTTTTGGGGTCAGGAAGAGAGGCGTTGAGCCAGTAACGGCAACAACCGCTCGCACGCGCCCTCGATCTTCAAATCCAGCATCTCATCGGCCCGGGTCTTGCCCAGGTTGATCGCGATCAACGGCTTACCCTGATCCACCACCGCCCGGCACAAGCGAAATGCCGAATAGGCCATCAACGAAGACCCGAGTACCAACAACCCGGCAGCCTGCTCAACGGCCGCCATCGCCTTGGCCGCCGTGGCCTGTGCAACGTTCTCGCCAAAGAACACCACATCAGGCTTCATCCGTTCCCCGGCGCAATGCGGGCAGTGCGGGACCTGGAAGCGTGCCTCGAAGGCCGGGTCGAGCAAGGTGTCGCCGTCCGGCGCCTGTACCGCGTCGACGCCGGCCAGGTACGGGTTCTGTGTTTCCATCAGGCGCTGGATCGAATCGCGCTGGCTACGCCGACCGCAATCCAGGCACAAAACCCGGTGCAGACTGCCGTGGAGTTCGATCACGTCATGGCTGCCGGCCTGATCGTGCAAGGTGTCGACGTTCTGGGTGATCAAGCCGCTGATCTGCCGCGCGCCTTGCAAACGGGCCAGGGTGTCGTGGGTCGCGTTCGGCTGCGCCAGACGCACCCGTGGCCAGCCGAGCATCGCCCGCGCCCAGTAGCGTCGCCGGGACTCCGGGGCGGAGAGAAATTCCTGGTACATCATCGGCTGCCTGCCACGCCGCACGCCCTGGTTGTCGCGATAATCCGGAATGCCCGATGGCGTGCTGATACCGGCCCCGGTCAGTACGGCAAACGGCTGATCCGCCATCAGCTGATGGAGGCGATCGAGTTGGTCACGGGGCTGGCGGTCGAGCATGTCTAATACACTGCAGGGCACTTGAATACCTGCAGCGTAGCATTTGCCAATCGCTGGCCACGACCCTGGCGCAAATCACCCTGTAGGAGCTGGCAAGCCAGCTCCTACAGGGGGTCATTTACGCGCCTCGAGAATCAGGTTGAACGGCGTTTCCGTGGCCCGGCGAAAACGGGTGAATCCAGCCTCGCTGAACACTTTGCGCAACCGCGCTTCACCGGCCTGGGCGCCGAGGCCGAGGCCGACTTCCTGGGACAGCGAGTTGGGCGTGCAGATGAAGGTCGAGGCTGCGTAGAACAGGCGTCCAACCGGGTTGACGTTGTCGTCGAGCAAGTCGTTGGCGTAGGGCTCGACCAGCAGCACCGTGCCGTCGTCCTTCAGCGATTCATAAGCATGTTTGGCCGCTCCCACCGGGTCGCCCATGTCGTGCAGGCAGTCGAAATAGCAGATCAGGTCGAAGTCGCTGCCAGGATAGCTTTTGGCCGTGCCCTGGAAGAACCGGGCCCGACCGGACACACCGCCTTCTTCGGCGCGTTGGGTGGCGACGGTAACGGACGGCGCGTGGTAGTCGAAACCGACGAAGCGCGAATCCGGAAAGGCCTGGGCCATGATCACCGTGGAGGCGCCATGGCCGCAGCCGACGTCCGCCACTTTGGCTCCGGCTTCCAGTTTGGCCACCACACCGTCGAGGGCCGGCAGCCATTCGGCGACCAGATGGGCTTTGTAGCCGGGGCGGAAGAAGCGTTCGGTGCCGCTGAACATGCACGGATGGTGGTCGCCCCAGGGCAGGGCACCATTGCCGCGCATGGCGTTGACCAGCTTGTCCTTGTCATGGAAAAACGACGCGACCACGCTGATCCCGCCCGCCACATAGACCGGTGAGTCTTCGATTGCCAAAGCCATGGCTTGCTCTTCGGGCAGACGGAACTGGCCGTCATGATGTTCCATGTAGCCGGAGGCGGCATGGGCGCTGAGCCATTCGCGCAGCAGGCGGGTGTTGCAGCCGGTTTTGGCGGCGAGTGCTTCCGGGGTCATTGGCTGGCTGTCGGCCATCGCCCGGTACAGCCCGAGCTCTTCGCCGAGGATGACGTTGGCAAGCATCGCCGCGCCGCCCATGTCATTCACCAGTTTGCCCATGAAATCGTTGAGTCTGGCCTCGTCCATCATGTGCGCTCCTTGAGCAGGATCACGGTCCAGGGGCGGTGTCTGGCGAGGTGTTCGCCGCTGGGCGGTGGTCGTGGGAATGTGCAGGACACTAGGCTGATCCTGTGTGCGTTGAGTTTAGTTCGGGCCTTGCACTGCGTGGTCTGGTGCGACGAAAGCGACGATTTTCCTGCCGGCACATGACCCCTGTGGGAGCGGTGGCCGTCGGTATTGCATGTATCTCACTGTATCTCACCCGCCTTTCGATACAGTCCCGCGCAACTTCAGGCCCCAGCCGAACACAGTCCCGATACACCCGTTCGATCAACTGTGTCTCAAGGCGGGCACCTGCCCGCAATCCTGGACACATGCGAGATCGACACCATGCAGACATCCATTGCCCCCGTAGCCAGGGCCAGCGCAGGGCTTGGCCTGCGCCGCGGTTTACTCAAAGAACTGCAAGCGGCCCCAGCCGGACATTTCGACTTTCTGGAAGTCGCGCCGGAGAACTGGATCGGCATCGGCGGTGCCCACGGTGCGGCGCTGCGGGTGCTGGCCGAGCGTTATCCGTTGTCCTGTCACGGCCTGTCCCTGTCCCTGGGCGGGGCGTCGCCGCTGGACGTCGGGTTTTTGCAGGAAGTCCGGGATTTTCTCGACCACTACAACGTGCCGTTGTACAGCGAGCATTTGAGCTATTGCAGCGATGACGGTCACCTGTACGACCTGTTGCCGCTGCCGTTTACCGAAGAAGCGGTGCACCACGTCGCCGCGCGTATCCGTCAGGCCCAGGACATCCTTGGCCGGCGCCTGGCGGTGGAAAACGTCTCCTACTACGCCGCGCCCCAACAGGACATGGACGAGGTGACGTTCACCAATGCGGTGTTGCGCGAGGCTGATTGCGACCTGCTGCTGGACGTCAACAATGTCTACGTCAACTCGATCAACCACGGTTTCGATCCGCAGGCGTTTCTCGCGGGCATCGATGCGGGCCGGGTTGTGGCGATGCATATCGCCGGGCATTT
Source organism: Pseudomonas sp. A-B-19 (assembly GCF_019947515.1). NCBI lineage: Bacteria > Pseudomonadati > Pseudomonadota > Gammaproteobacteria > Pseudomonadales > Pseudomonadaceae > Pseudomonas > Pseudomonas sp. A-B-19. The sequence goes on along the minus strand of NZ_JAGYGN010000008.1, from coordinate 203,686 downwards.
CGACGAGTCCGATACCTTGAAAATCGACACCCATGGCGCCTCGGTGAAACCGGCGGTGTGGTCGTTGCTGGCCCAGGCTTATGTCCGGTTTGGCGTACAACCGACCTTGCTGGAGCGGGATTTCAACTTTCCGGCATTCGCCGAACTGGTGGCGGAGTTGCAGACCATTCGCCGCCTGCAACAGGAGGTTTGAGCCGTGGAAAAGTCGAGTCTTTTGCAGCAACAAATCACCATGGGCCTGTACCTGCGCGATCCTGAGCAGCACGCGCCTCCCACCGAAATGGACCCGGTGCGGGCACAGGTTTACCGCGATCTGGTGTTCGCCAACCTGTCGTCCCTGCTCAGTGGCACCTTTGCGGTGCTGCTGAAGATTCTGGGGGGTGAGCGCTGGCGTTCGCTGGTGCGCATCTTTCTGCGGGACTACCGCGCCCGCACGCCAAAATTCGGCGAGATCGCCCAGGAGTTTGTCGAGTTTCTCGTGACTGAGCCTCAAGCATCGAGCGATGGGCCGTGGCCAGCGTTCATGGTGGAGCTGGCGCATTACGAGTGGGTGGAAATGGCCTTGCAACAGTCCGACGCCGAGCCTCTGGTTAGCGGTGATGCTGCGTTGCTGCTGGAGCGGCCGTTGCAGGTGTCGGCGCTGGCCTGGCCGTTGGCGTATGCCTGGCCGGTGCAGCGGGTGGGGCCGGATCATCAGCCGGACGCTTTGCCCGATCAGCCGACATTGCTGCTGGTGCGGCGGGCGGAGGACTGGAGTGTGAGGTTTTCTGAACTGAGTCCGTTGGCGTGGCGGTTGTTGCAGAGAATTGACGAGTTTCCCGAAGTGACCGGGCGTGAGCAGTTGCAAGGATTGGCGGTCGAGGCGGGGCAGGTTGGTTCATCGGCGTTTTTCGAGGGTGGTCTGAGGTTGTTGCGGCAGATGCATGGGGATGGGGTTGTTGGGGTTGTTTGACCTTGGCGGCCTCTGGGCAGCGAAAGCGGCCCGCCAGCCAACCAGTCTCTCACAGACAAACGCCGATTCACTGTAGGAGCCAGGCAACGTTTTGAGTTCGTTCACCCGCATCCGTCCGGCTGACGCGATCTGCTCCATTCGAGCGTTGGTCCGCCAGCGAGCAGCCAAAGTGCGTGATCAAGCTCAGGCATTGAACAGAATTCAAAAAGCGCTCAGCCAGATGAATATTCAATTGGCCAATGTCATCAGCGATATTTCCGGAATGACTGGAATGAGAATCTTGCGAGCCATCATTGTCGGCGAGCGAGATCCGCAGAAATTGGCAAGGATGATTGATCGCCGGTTCACTTGAACAATTGCCTGCGCACGAAGATGCGCCAAAGCCTTCGCGCAAAGTGTTGCGTAGCCCGCACCGATGTGCGGCAGATCAAGCTGCTTTGCATCAGGCGTTGTGGCGAGTAATGGGGGCGATTTAACGGCTATCCCTACGATTGGCGTCGATACTACGGGCTGAATGCGGCGCTCTTGAGTCCTTCGCTGGCAAGCCAGCTACAGGTTAGCGACCTTCACTCCGGCAACCCCGCCAGCCGCAGTCCATCGACGAAACGGGAGAAATCCTCAGGCCGTTGAATGGGCAGCCAATCCTTTAGAGTACCCAGGCGCAAAGAGCAATCCAGTTTTTGCAGACGTAGCATCGCCCACTTCGCTTTATCCATTCGACCGCCGAGCGCATGACTGGCCGCCACCAGCGCCGCCGCGATCAGCAGACTGGGCAGATTGCCCAGGGCCTTTTCCGCCCAGTCCGCAGCGGCATCGAAGTGCCCGGCGAAGAAATGCGCGAGCGCCATCCCGACCTGCATCCTGAACATTTCCGGATCCAGCGGGCTCAAGCGAACGGCATGGTTCAAATGCTCGATGGCGGCGTCCGTTTCACCGTGCAGTGCACGCAGGATACCGCCCAGAAACCAGGCGGGGGCGAGGTTGGGATTGAGCAGCCGCGCCCGGTCGAGCAGTGCAATGCCGGCGTCGACTTCGCCGGCCAGGTGAGCCAGCGCATGTCCGCCCCGGGTCAGCGCGACGGCATCGTCGCGGCCGAGTGTCACCGCCAGACGCGCCAGCCGTATGCCCTCGGCGATTTCTGCTGGTCGATCGGTCATCCAGCCATTGAGCTTGCGCCAGAAATGGCACCAGGCGGCCATGCCATAGGCCGAGGCAAACTCCGCATCGAGTTCGATGGCCCGGTAGAACATCGGCAGCGCCTGCTCGATGGCTTCCCGGCTGCCGCTGTGCAGTTTTGCCATGCCGCGCAGGTAGTAGTCATAGGCGTCCAGGCTTTCCGTCGGCTTGCGTTTGGCGCGTTCGATTTCCGCGCGTTCCAGTTGCGGCGCGATCGCGCCGACGACGCTTTCGGTGATTTGGTCCTGCAGCTCGAAGATATCGTCGAGCAGGCCTTCGAAGCGCTCCGCCCAGATGTGCGTCCCGCTCGTCGCGTCGATCAGTTGTCCGGTAATGCGCAGTTTGTTCCCGTACTTGCGCACGCTGCCTTCGAGCACGTAGCGAACGCCCAGCTCCTGGCCAACGCCTTGGGGATCTACCGCCCGGCCCTTGTAGGTGAAACTCGAATTGCGCGCGATGACGAACAGCCAGCGAATACGCGACAGGGCGGCGATGATGTCCTCCACCATGCCGTCGGCGAAGTACTCCTGCTCCGGATCGCCGCTCAGGTTCTGGAAGGGCAGGACGGTGATCGAGGGTTTGTCCGGGAGAGCAAGGGTAGCCAAGGGGATTTGCTTCGGGGCAGCGCTAGTGCGTTCGTCGATGTCAGGCTGTCGCGCTTGCCCGGTCATGGCGCCGTTGACCCGGCCAACGAAGCGGTAACCCTTGCGGGCGACGGTGCGCACCAGGCGCTGCTCTTCACCGCTATCACCGATGGCCTTGCGCACCGCATTGATATGGCTGGTGATCGTCGATTCGGAAACGATCCGGCCGCTCCACACCGAATTGAGCAATTCGTCCTTGCTGAGGACCCGATCGGGATTGTTGACGAACAGCAGCAACAGGTCGAAGACCTGCGGGCCGACGGCCACGACCTGCCCGCGCAAGGTCAGCTCCCGGCGCTCCTGATCGAGTACGTAGTCTTCAAACGCGAATGACAAGATAAGCATCCCCTGGCGAAGCGCCCTCAACGCCGTGTCCCAGGCGGCTGGCGGTTGGTAACAGGGGAGGATGATACGGCAGCTCGACACCCGCTGCACCGTCCGCGCCAGGGCGTGCTGGACGAACAGCCTCTTCTTTGGACATAAATCCAAGCGCTCGCCAAGGTAAACCCAAGCCCGACGCAAGGACTTGCCTCACCGGTGCAGGCAATCTTTCTCTACACCGACGCAATCGTTGCAGTCGACAAGTGGAGAAAAGCCATGAAGATCGTCGTCATCGGAGGCTCCGGCCTCATTGGATCGAAACTTGTGAACACCCTGCGCGAGCGCGGCCATGATGCGCTCGCCGCCAGCCCCAGCACGGGCGTGAACAGCATCACCCGCGAAGGCCTGGCCGAAGCGATGGATGGCGCTGACGTTGTGGTCGACGTGGCGAACGCGCCGTCGTGGGAGGACCAGGCCGTTCTCGATTTCTTTGAAACGTCGAGCCGTAACCTGCTGGCCGCCGAAGCCGCTGCCGGGGTCCGTCATCATGTTGCCCTGTCGATTGTCGGCAGCGAACGGCTTCCCGATACCGGCTATTTCCGGGCCAAGGTCGCGCAGGAAGCTCTTATCAAGGCGTCCGGCATGCCTTACACCATTGTGCGTGCCACGCAGTTCTGCGAGTTTGCCGGCGGCATTGTCCAGTCGTTCGCCGTTGGCGATGAGATTCATGCTTCGCCGGCGTTGATCCAGCCGATTGCGTCCGACGACGTGGTGGCGGCGTTGACCGATGTCGTACTGGCTGCACCGGTCAATGGCACCGTTGAAGTCGGCGGCCCGGAAACCCTGCCGATCGACGAAATGGCCAGGCGCTTTCTGCGAGCGACCCAGGACAACCGCAAGGTCGTAGCGGACGTGCATGCGCGTTACTTCGGTGCCGTGCTCGACGATCAATCGCTGGTCACTGGCAAGAATGCCCGCCTGGGCGTGATCCGCTTCGACGACTGGCTGGCCCGGTCGACAGCGCAGTAACGGCTCGCACCCTCGCATTTCCTTACGAATCCAGGAGAAATCCCATGGTTACCCGATTGCTAATGGCCGCTGTCTTTGCAGCACTCTCGATCAGCGCCGCATCGGCCGCCGAGCCGCCCCACGGCAAGGTGACGGTGGTGTTCGACCGTCCCATTCCCAACATCCCTGGCAAGAGCATGAGGGGCGTGGTCGTCGAGTATGGGCCGGGTGCCGCGTCGCCGGCCCACACCCATCCGAAAACCGCCTTCATCTATGCAACGGTGCTGGAGGGTGCGTTTCGCATCCAGGTCAAAGGTCAGCCGGAAAAGATCTACAACGTCGGCGAAAACTTCGTAGAGGAGCCGGGTTCCGTGCACCTGGTCAGCGCCAACGCCAGCGACACCCAACCGGCGCGCCTGTTGGCGGTGTTCGTCCTCGACACCGAGGAAAAGGTGCTCGTGACACCGATCAAACAGTGAGCCACGAAAAAGCCCGGCTGTTGCGGCCGGGCTTTTCGTTGAGTCCTGCGGTAAAGCACTGCATTCAGACAGCGCGGCTTTCGATCAGACGGTCGGAACCGCCTTCGGCAACTCGGTTTTGCAGCAGCTTGTCGGAACCGCCTTCAGCCACTCGATTCTCGATCAGACGATCGGAACCACCCTCGGCCACACGGCTTTCAATCAGACGATCCGAGCCGCCTTCAGCGACCACAGGTTGAGCAGAAGTTGCGGCGAAAGCGTTAACTGCGAAAACCGAGAAAGCGATGCTGAGGAGGGTCTGGCGTTTCATGATGGTGTGCTCCGGGGTGCTGATGGGTTGGTATGGAGCAGATGTTACGCCGGGGATTTTTTAAGAGAACTTCATTGAAATGATGGTGACTATCGATGCAGTCAATGGCTCGCAGATCCCTGTGGGAGCGAGCTTGCTCGCGATTGCTGTGTGTCAATCGACACATCTGTTGAATGTGAGACTGCCATCGCGAGCAAGCTCGCTCCCACAGGTTTTCAAGTGCCTGACAACGGGGCTCAAGCCTCACTGATCTGGCTCACGCTGGTGATCTGCCCATTCCAGACCATCTCGTAATGCGCCGCCTGCACAATCGACGAAACCGGCCTCGGCGTCATCAGCGCCCAACAATGACTGCCCGGCATACGCACCGAGTGATAACGCAGTCCAGGGCAACCGGTCTTGCGAACATCCAGACCAAGGTGCCGGGAATCGCTGTAGTCGTCCAGCGCATACACCGGATCGGTCAGCGGCAGGGCGGTAGCATCCTTCATCCCGCCATCGCCAAAGGCACACGCCAACCCCCGAAACACAAACCGCTCATAGTTTAGGCTCGGCACCTTCGACCAATACAGCGCCTGGTGATGCCGCACCTCGGCCAGTGCCGTTTCCATCGAATCCGCCAGGTACAACACGCCAAAACTGCCGTCACTGAAGCGCGAACCCGCCGGGTTGACATGGGTAAAGGGCGCAATCGCGTAAGAGCAGCCCGCGATCCCGAACGGAATCTCGCTGCGCGCAATCAACTCAAGCTGTCCCAACTCATTCTTCAACCGCGGATTGGTCAACGCCTGAATCTCGAACAACACCTCGAACTCGTCGGCATCCGCTACATCATCAAATAACGCAATGGGCGGAAACTTCGAATTGACCAGGCGATAAGCCTGCAACGACTGACCGGCTAACACCTCCAGCTCACTCGCCATCACCATTGCGCACCCCGCAGCATATCGATGCGGCGGAAGGTTTCATACAACGCAATCATGTCGCCCTGGGCCATGATCTCCAACGGCGAACGCCCGTTGAAAAACTCGTTGTCATTGGCCATCGAGGCAAAGCCATACACGTTGTCCGGGTTGTCGAACACCAGCCGCAACGTCGCGTGAATGTTCAGCACAAAACTGATGCGCTGCATCTGGTCCGCATCCAGCGCCACCGCCCAATCAGGGTCCCGCTGCCGGGCGCGGGTGTAGGTGCTGCGGGAAATACGCAGGATGCGACAGGCTTGGTCGCTGGTGGCTTTCCACTTTTCCAGAATGCTCACGGCGGCGCGCAGGCCAGTGACGCATTGGTTTTTGCTGAAGGATTGGGGTTGCAGGGGGACGGCCATGATCAACACCTATCTTGAGTCTATAGACTCAAAGATAGATATGTTGAATCTGTAGATCAAATCAGTTCGACCAACGGAAAACCTCCCGCGTCGAGCATCACTGATGAAACGTACGCCCCAACGCATCCAGCCGAGTGGCAATCGGCGGCAAACGCCGACTGCTTAGCGCCAGTGTCTCCACGTCATCCGCCGTGTTCTGCGCAATGCTCTGCACCGACTGCAAGCGCCCGAGAATCTCGAAACTCGCCATGGATTGTTCGCGGGTGGTAGTGACAATTCGCCCATTGAGCTCATCGATCTGCGAGATGTCGCTGCCCACCGCCTGCAACGTCGCCGCCGCCAGTTGACTGTCCTCGACACAGGTCCTTAGTGACGGGGAGTACGACAGGCTCAGTTGCAAAGCCTGTCGTACACCCGAGGCAACTACGATTTCTTCGGCGGATAGTTACCGCGCAAGCGACCAGACTTTTTGCCTGTTTTGCTCGGCAGGTTCGGCACCAACGGACGGGATCTGGGTTGGGGGTTCGAGCGGCTTTGGGGTTGAGGTTGTTTGCTCATGATTCGCCTCCTGAATTTTCAGGGATTCGCGAGGTGGTTTACTGATGAAGTTTAGCTAATCGACTGTGGGCTGGGTTGATTGGCGCTTGGGGTTGTGTTGTGAGCGATCGGCTTTTCTTTTTCGGTCCCGTTGTTTGATCCCCTTACGCAATTCTCGGATTTTTCCTACGACTTTGGCAGGAGTAACCCGCTATTCGAAAGATGAAAAACGGTAAATATTGACGGCGCAGAAAGGGGGGATAACCGGCTGTTCGGGGGGGGGGGCTTCATCGGCGGCACTTGAGTTATGCCGTTGCGCAGCCCACATTTCCCAACATGGGTTCACACAGCAGACACGACTCGTGACCCACACAGGAAGTAGCAGTATGCCCACACAACCTACGAATCAAGCCAGCATTGAACAACTGCACCGCGACGTTGCAGCTTTTGTCGAAGAGATGCGTAGTCCCGCCCCGAATGCCATCCGCTCTGCTGTGGTGCCGTTCAGCATCGGTGCCGGGCTGGCACTGGCAATCTTTGTTGTCGTCGCCCTGGTAGTCCGACTGATCTAGTCTCTTAGCCTAGCGCCGATGGTTGGGGCGCTTGGGTGAAACAGGTGTAAATCTGTTTCAGGACTAGACCAAAAGAAGAACACAGGCGCCTTAGGCGCCCAAATGTAGTCACTCTCTCACCTGCGCCTGCAACTGCCGCTCATCATCTTCCGCGCGCGACGTATGCAGTAAATATTGAAGTATTGAAATTGCTACGTTGTTGCGGCATAACTTTTGTTCTGTCTATTTAATGGAATTAATATTGTTGCATGGAGTGCTATATGCAAAAACCAGTTACTCATTATTCACCTTCAATAACGTCTGGGTCTCTGCCGGTTCAAGCTGCGCAAGCCTCAGTTTTTCCTTCAATCTTCGATAGTATTTTGTTTTGGGATGGGAATGTCCCGGCGGTTACTACGCCGCATAGTATTGAGGGCGTCAAAAAAACCAGAAACGAATACCAACAATTAGTGGCGATATTTCTTTCGGCGCACGATCAGATATCGAATGTTTTTTCGGGTGGTGCACCGAATATTCGAGATTATCTAGAGAAACGCATAGCCGCAGGCATTGACTCCCAAGAGTTAAATGCGCTGGAAGCTGCCTTAAAAAAGAAAGTGATCATCGTTGAGCTTTTGCAAAGGGTCACAATGCACGGAAGTTGGCACGATGCAATGTTGCATATTGGCGTGGACGCATTGTCGCTAGACAGAGAAACAATTGCCGAGTTTTTTGCAAGTGATGTGGAGTCAGAAAGAGATGATGAAGTACGACTAAGTTTTTATGAAGAATTCCTGTTGTCGCTAACTGCCGCCTACGTTAAACGAATCCTTATCGAGGCCGTTCGCATTTTGGAGGACGCTTCCGCAACTGCAGACGCTGAAATCCATCGCGCCTTGGCAAGGGGCGAAGTCGCCTACACCTACAGATTGCCCATTGGTCATGGCGAAGAGGCAGGAACCGTGGCGGGTGCCATTGCCATCCATTTCGCCGACGGTTGGACCTTCGGGGCGCGAATCCAGGGAGGCATTAGGTTATTGGCAGGGTTGGGGGAAGCACTAATCAGTCGGGCCACTGCTGTTGGGATCGGAGCCTTGTTCTATTCACCTGCTCTTGCTAACGGCGAACGCTTTCCTCAAACAGCTCTCAAACTACCCGGTACCACTTTTTTACCAAAGCTGCCGTCAAACCTGAATGAAATCGCCGCTACCGAAGGAACCATTGACCTTCCTTATCGGATTTATGGCGACCTTAACCAATACACACTCGTTGCAACCCCGGCTGGAGGGAGTGTCTCGGCAAAAGTGCCAGTACGAGCATTGGCATTCGATCCAACGACCAGCAGCTACAGTTTCACGTCAAACGATACACCGCCCATTATCCTCAGTTTTCCAATTATTCACTTGGGAAACGGTTCGACAACTTCGCCTGCCCGACCTGCGCAAGTACCGACATACACTGGAGTTACGCTGTCGCCATTGCTTGTGCAGCCTGAAACCTTGCCCGCGGTCGAATTGCCTGATTTCAGGGATTGCATTTACTGCTTTCCGATTGAAAGCGGTCTACCACCAATCTACGTCGTTTTTAATAGTCCTTATGAAGGAGCAACCACAAGAGGAAAATACAGTGGTCGACTTTTCAATCCTGCCAAAGCTGGAGGCCCAATCCTTGATCTCGATTGGACAAGTGCTACGGTGACCCAAGCGGGTATTGACCTGATCAAATTACATACGGGACGTTTCAGATCTTCGGATGCCAATGCCATCATGATTGATCGCTTGAAAAAAATTCTGCTGGGTGAATTGGTAATCACAGATGTGGACAAACGCTTCTATACTCATGAAATCAGAGAGCTGGAACGTTTCAGAGCATTAGGTGTAGCTGACGGTGTAAACTCGGATGACGGTGTTGTTTGGAACAACACTCACGCCGCGACGCTGGAGGACTACAAAGTCAAAGATGCTTTTGAATTGCTCTATACGCCTGATGCTTTAGAAGCGGATGAAAAGCAAAGGGAACGAGAGTACAAGGAACTTGGAGGGATAAAATAATGAGCGTCATTGCAACCATCGTGCTTAACGAGAAACCTGAAGAGGTAATTCTATTTGTAACCAAAAATCAATTAGGTATTTCCTTTCCTCAGCTTGATGGCCTTTATAATCGGGCTAACTGGGCGCATGTGGAGAACAACATAGGGCTATTGAACCTTGTCCACAAAATGTGTGATGCCGGTTTTATCAAATATAGTGGGGGCGGAGTTGTGAGAGGGCCCAACTGGAGAGAACCGGCATTCATGCTCGAAGGCAAATATACCTTTGATTGACAGCACCAAGTGCCTGAATGCAGGTGCCAGAGAACGGTGACAGTAGCCATCATTTCGTGGTCGTCCGGTTCGTTGTCCAGTCGTTTAAATCATCGAAGGTTTCCCAGGTTGAGCCGTTGCCGCAGCGGCTCTTCTCTTTGTTACGGGCATATTGAGTATCTTCGCCCGTTTTTCTTTACTCCGCAGCCTGCGCCCGCAGCCGGCGACCAATCACATCCATCAAATCACAACCATCGCGCAACGGAATGACCAGCAGTTTGCAGAAGTCCTCCAGTACCACCGTGTCGCAACCGAGTTCGGATCGGTAGGCGATGTTTTCCAGTACCTGCGTGACCGTACGAATACGGTAATCCGCCATGGCTTGCAGGGCGTCGAGTGGAGCTTGGGTGTCGATGAGCAGGGAGGCCGGAACCAGGTCGATTCCGGTGAGAGGCATATATCGATTCATTGTGAAGATCTCTGTTTGATTGGCTCAAGGCCGTCACGCAGTCGTCGCCAAACGATTGGGTGGCAGCTGTGCGCAGGTTGGCGAACCGGCACAGAGAAAACCGGCAGACCCGAAGGCCTCCCGCGCACAGCCGCCATAACAGCGGCTTTGCGGGTGCGATGATACCTGCAATGAAGCGGATAGCCTTCGCATTCTCTGAAGTCAGGTCGCCAAACCCGAATCGCCTTTTGGGCGACGGCGCCGACTATAAGCCGCATGAGTTCAGCGCGGGAAGGTGAGGCATTCCGAGCTTTGTGTAGGACCGGTGACGATGAATCTTCAGACCTTTCACATCTCATCACTGGAAATGTAAACCCAGACCTGAGATGTTCACCGCCCCTTGGTTTCAGCCACCAACGCTATCCTTACTCATCGCTCTCGCCGTCGAGATGGACCTTCCCGAATGCAAACCCCAAACCCCCAACGCCCCCTCTGGAAAACCTACCTGTTGTTCCTCGCCCCAATGGTCCTGTCGAACTTCCTGCAATCCATGTCCGGCACGGTCAACAGCATCTACATCGGCCAGATGCTTGGCACCCAGGCCCTGGCGGCGGTGTCGGGAATGTTCCCCATCGTGTTCTTCTTCATTGCTCTGGTGATCGGCCTTGGCGCCGGCGCGGGGGTGTTGATCGGGCAGGCGTGGGGTGCGCGGGAGACGCATTTGGTGAAGGCCATCGCCGGGGCGACGCTGTTGTTGGGGGTGTTGATCGGGTTGGTGGCGGCGGTGGTGGGCAGTGTGTTTGCGCGGTCGGCGTTGGTGGGGTTGGGGACGCCGGCGGATGTGCTGGACGATGCGGTGGCGTATGCCCATGTGATGTTGTGGATCATGCCGTCGCTGTTGGTGTTTGTGTTGTTCACGCAGTTGCTGCGCGGGGTCAGCGATACGTTGTCGCCGTTGTTGGCGCTGGTGGTGTCGACCATGGTGGGGTTGGCGCTGACGCCGGCGTTGATTCGCGGGTGGTTGGGTTTTGCGCCGATGGGGATTCAGAGTGCGGCGGTTGCCGGGTTGGTGGGTAACCTGGTGGCGATGGGGTTGCTGGCGTGGCGCTTGCTTGGCAAGGGCCATCCACTGGCGCCGGACCTCGAGTTCTTTGCGGCGATGAAGCTGGACATGGCGATTCTCGGCAAGGTGCTGCGCATCGGTTTGCCCACAGGCTTGCAGATGGTGGTGTTGTCACTGTCGGAGCTGGTGATTCTGGCGCTGGTGAACCAGCACGGCTCCCGGGCGACAGCGGCGTATGGTGCGGTGACGCAGATCGTCAATTACGTGCAGTTCCCGGCGCTGTCGATTGCGATCACCGCGTCGATCCTCGGAGCGCAGGCGATCGGGGCCGGGCGCATCGAGCGCATGGGACCGATTTTGAAAACCGGGCTGATGATCAATGTGTGCCTGACCGGTGGTCTGGTGGTATTGGGGTATTTGCTGTCGCACTGGTTGCTGGCGTCGTTCCTCACCGAAGAGGCGACGCGGATCATGGCCCGGCACCTGTTGCACATCATGCTCTGGAGCCTGTTGGTGTTCGGTTTCCAGGCGATCATCGGCGGCATCATGCGCGCCAGCGGCACGGTGATGGTGCCGGTGGCGATTTCGATTGTGTGCGTGGTAGGCGTGCAGTTGCCGGCGGCGTATCTGCTGGATGCGAAGTTCGGGTTGCAAGGGGTGTGGATGGCATTTCCGGTGGCGTATCTGGGGATGCTGGTGTTGCAGACGCTGTATTACAAACTGGTGTGGCGGCATCAGAAGATTGAGCGGTTGGTGTAGGCGGAACGCCGCGGGAGGGGCATGCTGTTCACTGAACTCTGTGGCGAGGGAGCTTGCTCCCGCTTGAGCGCAAAGCGCTCACAAAAATCGAGAGTTACCTTGAGGTTTTTGGGGCCGCTGCGCGGCCCAGCGGGAGCAAGCTCCCTCGCCACAATTGGGTGATTTGGCTGAAGTTCGCAGGCGTGTTCGCCTGGGGAGGTTTTCAAATGAGCCCCTTATCGCATTCCATTTTTCAGAACCGGCCAGCGGCGGGGCGACGGCTGGTAGAGCCGCTGCTGCCTTACGCTAACCGCCCCGATGTGATCGTTCTGGCCTTGCCCCGTGGCGGTGTGCCGGTGGCTTATGAGGTGGCCACGGCGCTGAAGGTTCGCCTGGACCTGATGCTGGTGCGCAAGCTCGGCGTGCCGTCCCACCCGGAGTACGCCATGGGCGCGATTGCCAGTGGCGGTATCCAGATTCGTAATGAAGAGGCGCTGCGGGTGCACCCGATCGATCGCGCCGCGTTCGACGCCGTGGTCGAACGGGAAAGCCGCGAACTGCTGCGCCGCGAGAAGGTCTACCGCGGTACGCGGCCGCCGGTGCAGCTCAAGGATCAGGTGGTGATCCTGATCGACGACGGCCTGGCCACCGGCGCTTCGATGCGGGCGGCGATCCAGGCGCTGCGGGTGCAGGCGCCTTCGCGCATCGTGGTGGCGGTGCCGGTGGCGCCGATCGAGACGGTGCAGGCCTTGCGCAGTGAGGTGGACGAACTGGTCTGCCCGCTGCTGCCCGAGTGGTTCACGTCGATTGGGCATTGGTACCTGGATTTTACCCAGACCTCGGATGCCGAGGTGATCGAACTGTTGCAGCGGGCGTGGCAGCGCGGGGAGTGCGGGTAGTGCCGACGGCCATCTGCAGGTGGTCGCAATTCACCGCGTGAGGTGGAATAAACGCCGGTTGTTTGCTTAAGTCATTTTGATGCCACCCGACCTGTGCGGCACCCCAATTCAAGACGGGAGCCCTCCCGGAGAGTGCCATGAACCTTCGATCCGCGCGTTGTGTCGTTCTGGCCGGTACGTTGGTGTTCGGTCCGGTGCAGTTCAGCCTGGCGCCGTTCGCTGAGGCCGTGGAATACAAGAAAGTGAACGCCAAGGCCAGCACCTTGAGTTTCACCTATCAGCAGATGGGTTCGCGAAGCTACGGAACCTTCGGCAAGTTCGAGGCCAATCTCGACTTCGACACCGATAACCCTGGTGCCGCCCACGCCACGCTGACCATCGACCTCAACAGCATCGACGCCGGCAGCAGCGACGCCAACACCGAGTTGCAAAAACCGGCGTGGTTCGACACGGCGAAGTATCCGGTAGCGACGTTCGAGTCGACGTCCATCAAAGCCCTGGGCAATAACCGCTACGCCATCACTGGAAAACTGTCCCTGCGGGGGCTCACTCGAGAGGTGAGTGTGCCGGTGCTGCTGAAACCGGAGAGCTCCATTGGCATCTTCGAGGGCCAACTGGTGGTCAAGCGTGACGACTTCAAGATCGGCGAGGGCGAGTGGGCGGACAGTGTGGTGTCCAACGAGATCAATATCCGCTTCCGGATGGTGGCGCCGCAGCGGTGACACGGGCTGAACGTTAACTTCCGGTCGACGACATGCCTCCTGTGGAAGCCTGCTCGCGATGGCGGCAGCACATCCAACATCCACGTGGCTGACCCACCGCCATCGCGAGCAAGCTCGCTCCCACAGTTTGATTGGTGTCGTACGCAGCATTTGTGCTCGCTGGAGATCCCCTGAGGGAGCGAGTACGCCGCACAAAAAAGCGCCCGATCCACATTGCGCGGACCGGGCGCCGATCAAACCGCTCTACTGCGCCACTATTGGCACCGTCACGGTTTTGCCGAAGGCTGATTTGACGGTCGCCGTCGGGCTGGGCGACGGGCCACTGCCGACGGTAGTCACTGCTATATTCCAGCGCGCGCCTGTCGCCGTAGGCGTCAGGGTGGCGGTGCCAAGGTTCGCCGTACCGGTTGTGACCGTGGCAGTCGCCGTGATGGTGTTGCCCGTGCCACGCGAGGTGGTGCCGGACAGGACCCAATACCAGCGGCTGTTGCTGCGGGCGGTGACGGTAGCGCTGGTGACGATCAGGTTCTCGACGACCGCTGTCGAGACCGCCACGGATACCGTCGCCGGTGCCGACTCTGCGCCCTTGGCATCGGCGGCCTTATAGGTAAAGGTCGCAGTGAACGGCGCGGTGACCGTGGCCGGTGGTGTGTAGGTCACGCGCGTACCATCGGTGCTGACCACGCCTGTGCCGGAGTTCGGTTGCTCCAGCCCCACCACTCTAAGTGGCACGTTGCCGTCCGGGTCGGTGTCGTTGGCCAGGACGTTGATGATCACCGGTTGGCCGGTGCTGCTGATGGCGCTGTCGGGGTTGGCGATCGGTATTTGGTTATTGCCGTCGTTATTGGCACGGGTATCGCCAGTGCGGAAGGTCGGCAGCGCAGAGGAGTTGACGTAGGTAACGCCGTCCCAGCCGGGCAGGGGCGCTGGCATCAACTGGAACTGGCCGGGGTGCTCGACATCCCAGCGCAGCAGCATGGACGTGTCCTCGTGCTGGGTGTTGTGGCAGTGCTCCATGTAGGTCCCGGCGAATTCCCGAAAGCGGATCGCCATTTCCACGTCCACCGAGCTGTCGATGCCTTCGCCGATGCGATAGACGTCCTTGCGGGCCCATTTTTCCCATTCCGGCGGTGGGTTGCCATCGCGGTGGAGGATGATCCCCTCTTCGAAGTGCACGTGCACCGGGTGGTTCCAGCCGTTGCCGCCGCTCTTGATTCTCCACACTTCCAGGGTGCCGTCGCCAGAGAACCCGGCAGGGGTCGGGCCGTTGGCCAGTTGCGGAGCGGCGCTGATGACTCGAGGGTCCATGGGGAAGCCGAATTGACCACCGTCGGTCTTGATCGTCCAGGGGGCTTCGTCGGTGCCGTCGGAGCGGCCGAAGATGAACTCGCGATGCCGTGCCACCTTGAGCTTGGCCTGCACCACCGGATCGTCACGGTTGAGGGTCAGCGGGATCATGGTCTTGCCGGCTGGCTTGCCCGGTTTGGCGGGTTCGTAGTCGGCGGGGTTCATGCTCACGTCCTGGCCGGCATAAGGCTGGACCACCAGTTGCAGGAACTTGCCAACTCCCGGGTCGCCGCCGGTCCATTCCAGCCCTTTGCTGCCCAGCTTGATCACCGCCTTGTACGTCCCGGACAGCACGTCGGCCAGGCTCAGCAGTGTAGCCTCCGGCCCCTTGCCGTCGTGGTGCTCCATCAGGTTGACGAAGTACAGTTTGTCGCCGGTGTTGATCCCGTTTTTCGCGAAGTTGACGATGATGTCGTAACGCTCGGCAATGCCCATGGTGGGCAGGATGGCGTTGTGGTTCTGCAGGTCGCCGTTACCTTCCAGGTCCATGGTGCCATCGAACGGCACAGCATGTTCCATCAGGTTGCCGTCGTTGGCGATCATGTGGAAGGGTACGCGGCTATAAGACAGGCCGGAACCGGCCGGGCCGGGGAATTCGCCGCCGGTGCCGACTATTTCACGCACCAGCGCGATCCTGAAGTAGCGCGACACCGAGCCATTGAGGATGCGGAAGCGATAGCTGCGCGCCCGTACGTTCAGGCGCGGCTGGTACTGCCAGTTGACCAGGACCTGATCGCCGAGGAAACCGTCGGTGTTGAACGGGTTGAACCACAACTGGCCATTGGCGTCCCAGGCCTTGTCGGCCACCATCAGGTTCACATCGTAGTCGCGGTTGCCCCAAGGCAACGCCGAACCGCTGGGCAGGCGCAGGTTGACGCCGTCTTCGAAGGCTTCGTTACCGCGGTCCAGGGCGCTGTAGTAGTTCATCATCACCGCGTTGCCCTTGTAGACGTTCTGCGCGGTGAAATCGACCATGTGGTCATGGAACCAGTGGGTACTCATGGTTTCGCGCCAGTCGCCACGGATCTTGATGCTACCGTTGTTGCACGTCTTCAGGCCCGGCGTGGCATCGTTGACGAACAGGGTTTCGTCCGGGGCGCAAGGGAACGCCGCGCGCGGATCCTGGGCGCTGGTGTTGATGGTGTCGTAACCGGCCAACTGGATCGGCCAGCGATAGTCGTAGTACTGCCCCGGAAAGAAAAACGCACCGGAAAAGCCATCGCTTTCGGCCGGGGAGTGGCCGTTGTGTTCGTGGGTGGTGAGGGTGTGCAGGCCGAACCCCATGTTGGCCGCCGGATCGATCGGCAGGGCGTTGTAGTGGCGCATCAGCGCGGCTTGACCGTAACGCACCATCAACAGTTTTGGAGGAAAGGTGCCATCGAAGGTCCAGAGCGCCTTGTGATTCTGAATCGGCATGTTGGGGTGAAAACGGACATTGATGCCTTTGGTGGTGCCCGCAATGACCGGGGTAATCGAGGTCTGGTTGTACAGCCCGCCCGGCCCGAACTCACCGACGGCGTAGTTGTGCAACTGTCGGCGGTCGCGCATGCCGCTGTTGATCTGGGCACCCGCTTGTACGGTTTTGAAGCCGACCTGCGGGAAGAATTCGTTCCAGCGCTGGTGCGACCAGCCTTTTCCTGGCGGCCGGCCTTCGGCCGGCGAGCCGACCGGATGGCGGTTGAGGAAGGCTTCGATCTGCGCTTTCCACGGGTTGCGGTCCAGTACGTTGGAAAATTGCGACGGAAACGGGAACAGCCCCGGCTGGCGCATGAAGGCTACCAGCGCCGTGGGCGAAGGGCCGCTGCGGGCGATGTTGTTCGGGTCCTGCGTGGGCGCCGGGCCGACGAGCGGAACCGGGAAGGTCAGGGGCGGTGCCGGCAGTGTCGGGTCGAGTTTTTCCGTGCCGAACTCTTCGAACAGCAACAGTTGCTGCGTGTACGGCTGGGCCCCGAACAATGGGCTGGGCTTGCCATTGGTGGGGATTTTGAAGGATGTCTGCAGGGCTGGCGGCAGCACGTTGTCGGTTGTTGGCGTGGTGAGGCGGGCACCAAAAGCGCCATTGGGCAGGGCGATGGCGCCCTGGTAGACGGGTGGCATGGCCCGCAAGGCAGCCGCCGCGGCATCGAGGTCGGCCGGAGGGTTGCTAAACGCCGAGGGGTCCGTCGGGGGTGGCGGGCCGAAATCATCCAGCGGTACGGCATTGGCGGTGCCGAGGCTGATGTTGATCAGCATCACAGCGGCGATACTCGGTTTCATGAAAAAGCCGAGCGACTTGAGGTCAGGTGTGTTTTTCATCTTGTGTCCCTTGGCGCGCGCTGGTGTGGCTGATATTCGCAATTCGCCCGTTGCAAGAGGTGCGCCAAACGTGAGGGGATCCGAGGGGAGAGAAATAGCTGTTTGATATCAAACGCTTGATGGATTGGACTTTGGTCGCAGTAGCGCAACGGGTGGCAATCCTCACAATTGGGGGGGCTTCACCCACCGATTCCCCCCCACTCACACCACAGGCTGTTGTGGTGGTGGTCGCTTTCGCGAGCAGGCTCGATCCCACAGAAAAACGAGTTGTGGGCAAACCGCTGTCCCTGGGGGATCGAGCCGGTTCGCGAAGGCGCCTGTTCATCCAGCACAAAGTGTGCCGGACCCTGCTGCGAGCCTTGAAAACGCAACGCCTGCGGCCATAAAGCAAACACCGGCGACGCTCATGGCGCCTGAATGGGGAATGTCTGTCCATCACCCTTCGGACCGCACCTGTCAGGCGCGCTATGATAGGCGGCCCTTGCCTCCCGGAGCCCGTCACTGCAATGCCCCTGATCAGCCACTTCAAGACCCCGTGCCCCGAGCACATCAATAGCCAGATCCTGCAGATGGTGGTCGACAACCTGACCGACATCAGCATGGTCGCGATCCCGCCCAGCAACCTGCTGTACAACCTCTATCAATACGCGATCGGCTATGAGGTGCACCTGTACCTGGAGGCGCTGAACGGTGAAAAGGGCATTGCCGTGGAGTTGATCGTCGCCACCGACGAAGACGATCCGCAAAAGGTGATTGGCTTTGTACTGTACCTGCCGGTGCAGGACGACCCCGAGGCGTGTGGCGTGGCGTACATGGCGGTGCAGGCCGAGTATCGGCGCCAGGGCGTGGCCCGGCGGATGCTGCGGGAAATGGTCGGTCGCTATCCCCATGCCGAGCTGACCTGTGCGGTGGCCAAGGTGCCGTATTTCGAGGCGATGGGCTTTGAGGTGCTGGGCGTGCGTGCGACCCAGGTGTTGATGAACACCCGCGACCACGCCACCGATGGCTTGATGGCGCTGCTGGATGTGGCGTCGATCTACAGCTCGCTGGAAGTGCGGCAGATTCACACCTATCTGCTGCAAAAGCATGGCAAACGGGCCATGACCGACGCGGAAAAACAGCGCGACCGGCATCTGGACCAACTGACGCGCAAGGCCAATGAGTTTGTGCGAGGGCGGCTCGGAGAAGATGCCGTACCCGCCAGCGGACCTCGATTGCGACTGGTCTGACCGCATTTTGCTCAACCCCACAAATCCACTGTAGGAGCCGGCTTGCCGGCGAAAGCGGTGTGTCAGCCAACAACCACGGCGACTGACACGATGCCTTCGCTGGCAAGCCAGCTCCTACAGGGATCGGTTGTTCGTGAGCGCCGGGGCAGTGCTTAAGTCAGCTTCACATTCATGGTAATCCGCGCCGTGAACACCTTCTTGCCCTCGGCATCGTGAATGTCCACCGGCACGATCTTGTCGCCGTCGGTGGTCCAGTCCACGGCATCCCCCGCGGCCACCGCCGTCACATCGCTCTTGGCCTTGGCCAGGTATTCGACGGTCATGCCTTTGGGTATCCAGCGCGCGCCGGCGGGAATGGAAACGTCGGTCATCATCCCGGCAGCCAGCTCGGCGGCATTGCACATCGCTATCGCATGCACCGTCCCCAAATGATTGGTGATTTCCCGGGCAAACGGAACCTGCACGGTGGCCGAGCCTTTGCGCAAATCCTTGACCAGCGGGTTGATGGTGGAGAAGTAGGGTGCCACCTGGCAGGCCATTTGGCTGAACGCTTGCGGGCCTGCGCTGTTGAACATGCTGAGGAACTGACTCATTTTTGATGCCTCTTGAGGATGACGATTTACAGAATAGTATTCTGTAACGGAATAATATTCCGTGACGGAACAGTATTCCGTTCGTTGGAAATCTGTCAACCTAGCGCCACTTGTTCGTTGGCAATCGCCAGCCCCCACCGATGACTTTTCCGGACTGTTTTTACGCATGGAAACCACCGACCTGCTCGAACGCCGCTACCCCGGACGACGCGCCGAACTCAAGCGCGACATCTTCAGAAAGGCCCTGGGCCTGTTCAACGAACAGGGGATCGAGGCCACCACCATCGAAATGATCCGCGCCGAATGCGATACCAGTGTCGGCGCGATCTATCACCATTTCGGCAACAAGGAAGGTTTGGTGGCGGCGCTGTTTTTTACCGCCCTGGATGATCAGGCGCGCCTGCGCGACAGCTACCTGGCTGATGCGCAAACCACGCAAGCGGGGGTGCACGCGCTGGTGCACAGTTATGTGGATTGGGTCGACAGCCAACCGGAGTGGGCACGGTTCCAGTACCACGCGCGGTTTGCCGTCACCAAGGGACCGTTCAAGGACGAACTCGCCACCCGCAACAAGGCGCGCAACAAGCAGTTGCTCGAGTGGCTGGGCGCGCACGGTAATGAGCTGGGGAGTTTTCCGGCGGAATTGATACCGTCGTTGATCGTCGGCCAGGCAGACAGTTACTGCCGCGCCTGGTTGTCGGGCCGGGTCAAGGGCAGCCCGAAGGTGTACCGGGACATGCTGGCGGAGGCGGCATGGCGGTCGCTGTGCATCGCCGATACCCGCTGAAAATCCCCCTGTAGGAGCTGGCTTGCCAGCGAAAGCGGTGTCCCTGCCAACAACGGTGGCGAATGACACGACGCCTTCGCTGCGATGCTGCGACCCGACAAGCCAGCTCCTACAGGCGAAATGTGTGTTTTTCAGAGGTAAAAAAGAGCCTCAAAGCTCTTGATGGGGAGGAAGTGGAGCCGAGAGGCTCAAGATGCGCGTGAAGCAGGCGGTGAGCTTGGTAGGGGTTCAGTGCACTCACCACCTACGCAGCGGCTTGAGCAAGCAAGCGGCTGCGCAGGTTCATCCTAGAAAGACCGAGTGTTGTACTCAAGTACCGCTAGTCGCATCCCCCGGCCAACCGGCGCGACGCAACGCCTTGAGCAAGGTTTCGGCATCCAGCCCCGGCACCCCATGCCCGTTGCCTTCGGCGGTGTCGGCGGCGAGCAAGGCATTGATGATGGCTTCTTCCACGGCTTCGGTGGCGGCCAGGAACAGCTCGCTGATGTGATCGTTGTTGACCATGCTCAGGTTGTCGGTGGTCGTTGCTTTTTTGCTTTCATAGGCGGCCGGCGGCACGTGATCGTTACCGGTGGCGAAGGCGATGAAGATGTCGCCGCTGTGGTCTTCATTGCCGCCGCCGGTGCGGGCCAGGCCGAGGCTGGCGCGCTGCGCCAGGCGGGTGCACTGGTGCGGCAGAAACGGCGCATCGGTGGCCAGGCAGACCACGATCGAACCCATCCCCGGGTGGGGCAGCGAGGCCTTGAGGAACGGCGAATCGACCTGTTCCATGTAGCGCCCGACCGGGTACCCGTCAACGCGCAGTTCGTTGCGAATGCCATGATTGGCCTGGACGATCGCGCCGACCGTCCAGCCACCCTGGGCGCTGTTCAACCGGCGCGACGCAGTGCCGATGCCACCCTTGAATTCGTGGCAGATCATGCCGCTGCCACCGCCGACATTACCTTCGGTTACCGGACCGCCCGCCGCCGAACAAACGGCCTGGGCCACGTGTTCCGGCTTGACGTGAAAGCCGTTGATGTCGTTGAGCAGGCCGTCGAAGGTTTCCAGTACCACTGGCATGTTCCAGTAAAGGCGCCCGTCATCCGGTTGCTGCTCGCGGTCGAGCACGATCAATGCATCGCGCACCACGCCCAGACTGTGGGTGTTAGTGAAGGCAATGGGGCTGGTCAGCAAGCCCGCTTCGCGAATCCACTCCAGCCCCGTGGCATCGCCGTTGCCGTTGAGCACATGCACGCCGGCAAAGCATGGTTGCCCGCTGGTGGAACCGGCACGCGGTTCGATGACGGTGACGCCGGTGAGGATGTCGCGGCCGGTGGCAGTGCGTCCTCGTACATTGCTGTGGCCGACCCGAACGCCGGGGACGTCAGTGATGGCGTTGAGCGGGCCGGGTTGCAGTTGGCCGATAGGGATATTCAGGTCGCGGGCACGTGGTTTCATGGGTTTTCTCATTTTCGATTCGTGGCAGAAAAATGCGGTCAACACCTGTAGGAGCTGCCGAAGGCTGCGATCTTTTGATCTTGAAAAACTGCTGATCGACAAAAACAAAAATCAAAAGATCGCAGCCTTCGGCAGCTCCTACCGGCCGTTTTTGACCTTGCTCCACACCCGCGTGCGCACCCGTTCGGTGGCTGGCGGCAGGGGCTGGAGGGTGAACAGGGTGGCCATGGCTTCGGCTGGCGGGTAGACGGCCGGGTTGCTGCGGGTCGCTTCGGCAACCAGCGTGGTCGCGCTGCGGTTGCCGTTGGGGTAGTTGAGGTGGTCGCTGACCGGGGCGATGACTTCAGGGCGCATCAGGTAGTCGATGAAGGCCATCCCTTGTTCCGGGTGCGGAGCGTCCTTGAGCAGCACCAGCGTGTCGAACCACACCGGAGCGCCTTCCTTCGGCAAGCTGTAGGCGATCCTCACGCCGTTACCGGCCTGCTCGGCGGTGTTCCTGGCTTCGAGCATCGCGCCAGACCAGCCGACCGCCACGCAGATATTGCCGTTGGACAGGTCGCTGATGAACTTCGATGAGTTGAAGTAGGCAATGTGCGGACGCAGTTTGAGCAGCAACGCTTCGGCCTTCTTGTAGTCCTCGGGGTTGGTGCTGTTGGGCGGCAGGCCGAGGTAGTGCAGGGCAACCGGCAGCATCTCCGACGGCGAGTCGAGCATGGCCACGCCGCATTCGCCGAGTCTGGCCAGGTTCTCTTCCTTGAACACCAGGTCCCATGAATCCACCGGCGCCTTGTCGCCCAGCGCCGCGCGCACTTTGTCGACGTTGTAGCCGATGCCGTTGGTGCCCCACAGGTAGGGCACGGCGTACTGGTTGCCCGGATCGTTGTTGGCCAGTTTCGCCAGCAGGTCGGCGTCCATGTTCTTGAAGTCCGGCATCTGCGCCCGGGGCAATGGCGCCAGAGCACCGGCCTTGATCAGCGTGGGCAAACTGAAGTTGCTGGCAACCACCACGTCGTAGCCGCTGCGGCTGGTGAGCAGTTTGCCTTCGAGCACTTCGGCGCTGTCGAAGGTGTCGTAGACCGGCGCAATCCCGGTGTCACGCTTGAAATCCTGCAGGGTGGTGGGGCCGATATAGTCGTACCAGTTGTACACGTGCACGGTCTGGGCTTGGACGGCAAAGGCCGGCAGCGACGCCGCCAGGCAGGCGCCAAACCCCAGATTGAAATACAAGCGGTGACGACTCATGATGCGGCACTCCTGGCCTGTTGCGGCCGGTGGTAATCAGGAGTTTGCAGCGTATCGACCGGGGTGGCCTTCACCCATTCCCATCATGGGTTACTCGAAAGGGGTAGTGCGTGGACGCGTTGTTGAAAGAGTTGCCGGTGCACCAGGGGCTGGCACGGGTTTTCACGGCAGTGGGGCGGGACAGCTTCTGGCGTGCGCTGGTCGATACCCTGCGCTTGCTGGTGCCGCTGGACAATGCGCTGGTAGCGCTGATGCGCCCGGGGCATGTGCCGCGCCTGCTGATTGACTTAGATGCCATGGGCAGCACCGACGAGCATGAAGAACTGGCGGATTACAGCGCCGGCATGTACCTGCTCGATCCGTTCTATCAAGCCGCCTGCGCCGGCATCGCCGACGGCTTGCACAGCCTCGAATCGGTGGCCCCCGACCAGTTCCAGCACAGCGAGTACTACCTGAGTTACTTCAGCTCCGTGGTCGGTGGGGACGAGTTGCAGTTCATGGTCAACGTCGACGGCGCCGTGCTCGGCCTGTCCCTCGGGCGTTCGACGCGCTTCAGCCTCGAAGAGCAGGGCCGCTTGCTGTGCGTGCGTGACTGGGTGCTGGCGGCGATGCGCCGACACCTGGATTTGCTGCCGCCGCAAGGGCCGGCCGCCGAACCACCGGCCGGTGATCTGGCCAGCCTGCTCGATCGCTTCGACGCGCGCCTGACGCTACGGGAAATCGAAACTGCGCGGCGGATTCTCCAGGGCTTCTCCAGCAAGGCCATCGCCCAGCAAATGGGCATCTCCCCGGAGACGGTGAAAGTGCACCGGCGCAACCTCTATCACAAGCTCAATGTGAACGGGCATGGCGAGTTGTTTGCGCTGGTGTTGCAGCCGCGCTGAGATCCCGGTCTGAAGACCGCGGGCTTCGCCAGCCCCTACGGAGCTGTGCATACCGCCGTAGGAGCTGGCTTGCCAGCGAAGGCGGTGGATCAGGCGACATGGAGGCTGGACGTGCCGGCCTCTTCGCTGGCAAGCCAGCTCCTACAACGTTATGTGGTGTTCCCGGCATTGGTGCCTTGCTGCGATCCCTGTAGGCGCTGCCGCAGGCTGCGATCTTTCAGCTCTGCAGCGTAAACACCAACGCTTTCAACCCACACTGGACATCAGCATCCGGAAACTCCGGCGGATTCTCCAGCCGCTGCACGAACCGCAAGCTCGGCGCCTCACGGGTCACGCCGTCGATCAGGAAGTCGGCACCAAACGCCGGGTCGTTCATGCAGGCCAGTACGGTGCCTTGAGGGCTGAGTAATTCCGGCAACCGGCGCAGTACGCGCTGGTAATCCTTGGTCAGCAAAAAGCTGCCTTTCTGGAACGACGGCGGGTCGATGATCACCAGGTCGTACGGCCCCTTGCCAATCACCTTGCCCCAGGATTTGAACAGGTCGTGACCGAGGAAGCTGACCTTGCTCATGTCGTGGCCGTTGAGCCGGTGGTTGTCGCGGCCACGGTTCAAGGCGGGGCTCGACATGTCGAGGTTGACCACATGCGTTGCGCCGCCTTCGATGGCCGCCACCGAAAAGCCGCAGGTGTAGGCGAACAGGTTCAATACCCGCTTGCCCTCGGCATTGGCGCGGACCCACTCGCGGCCGTAGCGCATGTCGAGGAACAGCCCGGTGTTCTGCTTGCGGCCCAGGTCGACCCGGTATTTCAGACCGCCCTCAGTGATCGTCAGTTCGTCGATTTCCTCCCCCAGCAACCACTCTGTGGTGCTTTGCAGCAGGTAGCGATGTTGCAGCAACAGCGTGTGGGCGCCGGATTGGGCCCATTGCTCAGACCGGGTGACCGTCATCAGCACCTGTTTCAGGTCTTCCAGTTGCGCCGCTTCCGGCTCCTTGAACAGCGCCACCAGCACCACACCCTGCAGCCAGTCCACGGTCACTTGCTCCAGCCCCGGCCAGCAGCGGCCACGGCCGTGGAACAGGCGGCGGGTTTCGGCAGGGACGGTGGCCAGGGCGGTCAGCAGGTGCTGGTTGAGGGTGGCGAGGGCTTCAGGGTTCATCGGGTCGGGTCGGTCATTTGTGGGGGGCGGCATTTAACCATAATTGCGCCATCGGCGGACCAGCACAAACCCCTGTAGGAGCGAGCTTGCTCGCGATGGAGTGTCAGGCGCCGCTGTGTTGACTGATACACCTTCGCGAGCAAGCTCGCTCCTACAGGTACCCGGCGGCAGTTATCACGATTAATTTAACTTTACGTGAGGATTTGGCGATCTTCCGGCTCCCATACTCGGCTCCAACGAACAACAACAATCCGGAGCCGGACATGTCGCAGACCACTGCTTCACCCAAGTCCACTCATCCACGCTGGCTACGCCTGACCCATTGGCTCAATGCCCTGGCCGTTCTGGTCATGGTCACCAGCGGCTGGCGCATCTACAACGCCTCGCCGATCTACGACTTCAGTTTTCCCAAGTCGATCACCCTTGGCGGCTGGCTCGGTGGCGCGCTGCAATGGCATTTCGCGGCGATGTGGTTCCTGGCGATCAACGGCCTGATCTACCTGGCCTTCAACCTGTTCAGCGGACGTCTGAAACGGCGTTTCTTCCCGGTTTCACCCAAAGGCGTGCTGCAGGACCTGTGGGCCGCCTTGCGCGGAAAACTCGGGCATGCCGACCTCAGTCATTACAACCAGGTGCAACGGGTCGCTTACCTGTTCGTGATGGTCGACATCTCGCTGCTGGTGCTCTCCGGGCTGGTGTTGTGGAAGTCGGTGCAGTTCCCGCTGTTGCGTGAATGGCTGTTCGGTTATGAAGGCGCGCGTCGTGTGCACTTTTTCGCCATGGCGCTGTTGGTGGCCTTCGTGGCAGTGCATCTGCTGATGGTTGCGCTGGTTCCGAAAACGCTGTTGGCCATGATCGTCGGCCGCAAGGAGCAGGTATGAAAAAGCGCATTCAGGTCCCCGGGCTGGACGAGGCTTCTATCCTCACCGACGCCCGCAAGATCCTCGCCCCGCAAATCGAAGACCGCTCGCGCCGCTCGTTTCTGCTGCGTGGCCTGACCCTCGGCGGCGTGGCCATGCTGTCCGGCTGCAACATCACCGACAACGAAAGCGTCGAGACTGCGCTGTCATCCATGTCGCGCTTCAACGATCGGGTGCAGGGCTGGCTGTTCAACCCCAATGCGATGGCGCCGACCTATCCGGCGTCGATGATCACCCGGCCGTTTCCCTTCAATGCCTTTTACGGCATCGACGAGGCGCCGGTGGTGGAGGAGGAGGGTTATCGCCTGGAAGTCACCGGCCTGGTCGCCGACAAACGCAGCTGGCGCCTCGAAGAGCTGCGCGCCATGGCCCAGACCGAGCAGATCACCCGGCACATTTGCGTCGAAGGCTGGAGCGCCATCGGGCGCTGGGGTGGCGTGCGCTTCAGTGACTTCCTCAAGCGCATCGGCGCCGACACCGATGCCAGATACGTCGGTTTCAAATGCGCCGACGACTACTACACCAGCATCGACATGGCCACCGCCCTGCACGCGCAAACCCTGCTGACGCTGACATATGACGGCGCGGTGCTGCCACGCGAATACGGTTTCCCGATGAAGCTGCGCATGCCCACCAAGCTTGGCTACAAGAACCCCAAACACATCCAGGCGATTTTCGTCAGCGACACCTACAGCGGCGGCTACTGGGAAGACCAGGGCTACAACTGGTTCGGTGGCAGCTGATGAACGCCCGAAACATTCACCGTCCGTAAATCCACGCTCCAAGGAGTTTCATCATGAAAAAGTTGACCACCGTTGTTCTGTCCATGTGCCTGGCCGTTGGCGCTGCCTCTGTATTCGCAGCCGACACGATGAGTAACGACAGCATGAGCAAGGATTCGATGTCCAAGGACGCCATGTCCAAGGATGCGATGAAAAAAGACGCGATGAAGAAGACCGACTCCATGTCCAAAGACAGCATGTCCAAGGATGCAATGTCCAAGGACTCAATGAAAAAAGACGCCACGTCCAAGGATGCAATGAAAAAAAGCGAAATGTCACAGTAACTCCAGACACCACAGACCCTGTGGGAGCGAGCAAGCTCGCTCCCACACGGATTTTGCAAACGCCACAGATCTCCGTAGGAGCTGGCTTGCCAGCGAAAGCGCCCACGAGGTCACTACAAAATCCGGATCGGTCACCTGGCTGCATCAAAAATGAATTTCCGTCGAGTCCGCTGCTCATACCTTTAAGGTAGCGGGTCAGAGCCCGCGAAATCATTGAGGCTATCAGGGGGCGGCACGGTCATGAGTCGAGTACCGACGGCGGGTGGAGATCTTCCTGGCGGGTTGATTCTGGTGGTTGAAGACGACCCGCTGATTCTGGATTTTCTGTGTGAAATTCTTCAGGAGGAAGGTTTTGTCGTTGCGCCGCAAACCAGTGCGGACGCGGCAGTGATGTATCTGGAGCAGCATGCGCCGGAGGTGGGCATGCTGCTGACGGACATCACCATGCCCGGCACGCTCAATGGCGCGGACCTGGCGAACCAGTTCGGCGATCGCTGGCCGGACAAGCCGATCATGATCATGTCCGGTTTCGAAACCCCTGAAAGCGCAGGCGTGCGGCATGAGGTCTCCTTCATCAAGAAACCCTGGATGATTGGCGGGCTGCTCGATTGTGTGGGCCAGACCTTCAAGTCCAAACGACTCAACTGACCTGCGCGCAGGTGTTACATTGCCAGGCAAATCCGTCTGGCACCTGCGAGGTTCTTTTCCTTGTCTGATCACACTGTTTTCAACTCGACTTACCGTGCCTTTCTGTTCGACATGGATGGCACCGTGCTGACATCCATTGCCGCCGCCGAGCGGGTCTGGGCAACCTGGGCGGTGCGCCATGGCGTCGATGTCGACACTTTCCTGCCCTCCATCCACGGCGCCCGCGCCGTCGACACCATCAGGCGCCTGGGCTTGCCCGGGGTGGATGCCGAGGCCGAAGCCGCGTGGATTACCGAAGCGGAAATCGACGACGTCGACGGGGTATTGGAAGTGGCTGGCGCGGCGAAGTTCTTGCGGTCGTTGCCTGCCAGCCAATGGGCCATCGTCACTTCCGCCCCGCGGGAACTGGCGTTGCGGCGTATGGCGGCGGCGGGGATTGTCCAACCCGCCGTCATGATCACCGCCGAGGATGTGACTGCCGGCAAGCCGGACCCCGCCGGTTACCGCCTCGCGGCTCGGCGCCTGGGTGTCGAGCCCGGACAGTGCCTGGTTTTTGAAGACGCCACGGTGGGGATTCTGGCGGCCGAGGCGGCGGGGGCGGATTTGATGATTGTCACGGCGACTCATGAGCAGCCGATCAAGACGTTGCATGGGACGTTAGCAAGTTATGAATCGGTGGGGGTTCAGGTGGATGCCGGTGGTCTACGCCTGCACGCCGTCTAATGTGGGAGCGAGCTTGCTCGCGATAGCAATTTTCCAGTCACATCAATAGTGAACAGGTTGACGCCATCGCGAGCAAGCTCGCTCCCACAGGGGCCTGTGTTCCTTCAGTAAAGTCCCGGGATCAGCCGCCAGGAGCGGGCGCAATAGGCCTCGTATTCGCTGCCGAACTGCGCCCGGAGCAAGGCTTCTTCCGAGTGAATGCGCGCGATCAGCGGGATCAGCGTCAGCGCCACCAATATCAGCCCGACAGCAGAACGAAAGGCCAGTGCCCAACCCATGCCGATGACCATCATCCCCAGATAACTGGGGTTGCGCAGGTTGCGGTAGATCCCGTCGGTGACCAGCCGATGCCCCGGTTGAATGGCCACCAGCCCGCTGAAGCGCTTGCCCAGCACAAACACCGGCCACAACCGCAGCGCGCCGCCGACGACGAACAACAGTGCGCCGAGCCAGCGCACGCCTTCACCGCCAAAGGTCCAGAAATCGATGCGGTCGGTATAAGCCGGCAGGAACCCGCTCAGCAACCCGATCACGCCGAAGGCCGGAATGACCCAGCGGTTGTCCCGGTCTTCGCGTTCCCCCGAACTCAGGTTGACCTCGGTGAACAGAGAAACGACAGCCATGATCAGAGTGGCCAGGGCAACGACGACCAATGAGCCGTGGCTGAAATAGGCTGCGAAACCACCCAGTCCCCAGATCGCCAGGGCGAGGTAGGCGAGGGTGCTGACGACGGCGAAAAATGCCAGTTTTGCCGAAATTTTCATGGTGCCTCCGGGAACAGGCTTACGCAGGAACTGCCGTAGGCTGCGATCTTTTGATCGTTCTTTGGCCTTCGAGTTTCCATCTGTAAAAGATCACAACCTGCGCCGGACCGCCGGGACGGTCGCCCGCAGGCCTGGTGAACTAAGCTTGGGAGAGTGGACCGTTCACCGTCGGCTCGCACGAGTTCGACGAGCCGGTGGCGTGAAACAGGAGCCTGTATGCTTCACATCCGCACGCCTTTGATCCTGCACCCTGGCCTGTCGACCCCGACCCGCCGTATCTGGCTGAAACTGGAAAACCTGCAACCTGGCGGCTCGTTCAAAATACGCGGCATCGGGTTGCTGTGCAGCCGGGCGGCGCAGCAGGGCAAGCGCAAGGTGGTCTGTCCCTCCGGCGGTAACGCGGGGCTGGCCACGGCCATGGCCGCTGCATGCCTGGGGCTCAAGGCATGCATCGTGGTGCCGCACACCACGCCACAAAGCACCCGGGCGCGGATCAGCAATACCGGCGCCGAGGTGATCGTGCACGGCAAGGTCTGGGACGAAGCCAATCTACGGGCACGGGAACTCGCCCAGGACCCACGCAGTGAATTCGTGCCCGCCTTTGACCACCCGGTGTTATGGGAAGGGCACAGCACCCTGGTCGATGAAATCCTTGAAGACTGCCCGCCAGTGGATGTACTGGTGACCTCGGTGGGCGGCGGTGGCTTGCTGGCCGGGTTGCTCACCGGCCTGATCCGTCATCGGCACACCGATTGCCGCGTCGTGGCCTGTGAAACCGAAGGCGCGGCGTCTTTCGCCGCGGCGGTGGCGGCCGGGCACCCGGTCAAACTGCCGAAAATCGACACCGTCGCCACGTCCCTGGGCGCCGCGCAGGTGGCTGCCTGGC
This sequence comes from Pseudomonas sp. A-B-19, assembly GCF_019947515.1. NCBI lineage: Bacteria > Pseudomonadati > Pseudomonadota > Gammaproteobacteria > Pseudomonadales > Pseudomonadaceae > Pseudomonas > Pseudomonas sp. A-B-19. The sequence goes on along the minus strand of NZ_JAGYGN010000008.1, from coordinate 174,226 downwards.
CGGTCAGGCACATCGGCGATTTCTCCCATGAGTGCGTGGTGCTCAGTGATGATGAGGCGATCATGGGCGTGGTGCGTTACGCCAATGATTTGCGTCAGCTAGTCGAACCGGCGTGCGGGGTTTCATTGGCGATTGCCTACCTGGACCACCCGGCGATTGCCGACGCCAATGACGTGGTGATCGTGGTGTGCGGCGGGGTGAGTATCAATGCGCAACTCGTGGCCGGGTGGGCACGCTTGTCCACTGGCACGCACGCGAGGTAGGGCCGCAAACGCTATCCCGGTGTCACAAGCCCCACCACTGGCGATGACGATCTTCAGTGACCGGCGGTAACGCCTTCCTGGACGAGGATGGCGCGGGCCAGGTCTTCATCGCTTGCGTTGTTGAGGGCGGGGTTGTCCTGACGGACTTTTTTCAACAGTGCCTCCAGATAAGCACCACGAATCGCACCGCCGCTGGCGACGAAGCTGGAAGCGTCATCCCGGGCGGGAATCATGAGTTTGTCGTCTTTGAACGTTGAGTACAGCGAAGCGGAAACCCCGGCGGAAGTGGCGACATCACCAGCATCCACTTTGGCCAGAGCGGAACCGGCGGGCAAACAAAGTAGCAGGGACGAAAGGATAAACATGCGGCGCATGATGGTGTCCTCCAACAGCATGGAGCATAAGGGAAATACCACATAGTTTAGGATGCGTGGCAGTCGCCTGGAGTTCCCTGGCACTGCCGACTGTGCATTTGGACGGGGACTTCATGGCCTTGTCACTGGCGATTTTCTCCAGCCTGATCGACTATCGGCAGCGTGAACGGGTGTGAGAGGGCAGGGGCGTTGAACGTCGATATTCAAAGCGTGGTGATCGGGGCTGGCGTCGTCGGATTGGCAGTGGCCAGGGCCTTGGCCATGAGCGGGCGCGAAGTGCTGGTGGTTGACGCGGGCGGGGGCATCGGCACGGGCATCAGCTCGCGTAACTCGCAAGTGATTCACGCCGGTATCTATTACCCGGGCGGCAGCCTCAAGGCGCGGTTATGCGTGGAGGGCAAGCAGCTTCTCTACGCTTATTGCGATGAGCGCGGCGTTGATTGCCGACGCATCGGCAAGCTGATCGTGGCCACCGATGAGCCGCAGCGCTCGGCTTTGCAGCGTCTGTTGGCGCAGGGGCGTCTCAATGGTGTCGATGACCTGCAATGGCTGGATGGCGCACAGGCCCGGGCGCTTGAACCGGCGTTGTCCTGCGTCGCGGCACTGTGGTCGCCGTCTACCGGCATCGTCGACTCCCACGCCCTGATGCTGGCGCTTCAGGGGGATGCCGAGCGGTTCGCCGCGACGCTGGCCTTGCGCACACCGCTGCTGTCGGCCCGTTGCATGGAGCAGGGCTTCGAGCTGCGCATGGGCGGCATTCAACCCATGACCCTGCGTTGCCGCGAATTGATCAACTGCGCGGGGCTGTCCGCGCCCGAGGTGGCGCGCGCTATCGTCGGTCTGCCCGGGCACTTCATTCCCCGGGCGCATTTGTGCAAGGGCAGTTATTTCAGTTTCAGCGGCCGGGCGCCGTTTCGCCACCTGGTGTATCCGGCCCCGGAGAGCGCGGGACTGGGTGTGCACATGACGCTCGACCTGGGTGGCCAGGCGCGCTTCGGGCCGGATGTCGAATGGGTCGAACACGTCGACTACCGCGTCGAACCCCGCCGGGCCGCAGGATTCTATCAGGCGATCCGCCGGTATTGGCCGGGTTTGCCGGACAACAGCCTGCAACCGGCCTACAGCGGCATTCGCCCGAAAATCAGCGGACCGACGGAGCCGGCCGCCGATTTTCTCATCAGCGGGTGCGCCGTACATGGTGTGCCGGGGTTGGTGAATCTGTTCGGCATCGAATCACCGGGGCTGACCAGCTGCCTGGCGCTCGCCGAACAGGCAGTAAAACGCCTGGACGACCGATGATCAGGGCTGGCACTGCCTTGCGGGTATTGGGTCTATGCTAGGGAGTGCGCTTACTGCCATCGGAGAACTCTGATGATCACCGTACGCACTGCCTGCCTGCTGGCCGATTACAAACGCTGGGCCAATCAGCGCCTTTTTGACAGCCTCGCAGCGCTCCCTCCGGGCGAAGTCAAAAAAGAACGGGTGTCGGTGTTCAAAAACATGATCGGCACCCTCAATCACGTCTACGTGGTCGATTGCATCTGGCAGGCGCACCTTGAAGGCCGGGGGCATGGCTTCAAGACCTCACACGACCTGCTGCATTCCGATCTGTGCGAACTGCGCATGGCGCAAAAAGAGATCGATCGCTGGTACTGCGACTGGAGCGCCCGGCAAACCGATGCCTCCCTGGACAAGCCCCTGGAATTCACCTTTGTCTCGGGCGAAAGCGGCACCATGAGCGCCGGCGCGATGTTGATGCACGTGGTCAACCACGCCAGCTATCACCGTGGCTGGGTGGTGCAGATGTACTTCGAGATTCCGGCCATGCCACCGGTGACCGACATGCCGGTGTATTTGCGCGAGGCCGAGCCGGTAATCCTGCAGTCGATCAATTCCCCGATAGTGGCGCCGCCATGTGCTGTGCAATTTTCGAGCGCAACCAGCGTTCTGCCGGATCGTTATCGTTGACCCCGTTCCAGACCATCGACAGTTCGGACAGCTTGATATCGAACGGCGCGTCGTCTGCCCGCAGTTGACTGCTGCCTTCGTCAGATCGCGCAACTTTGCCAGCGACGCGCTGACAGCGGGCTGGCCGAGGAACAGCTTTTCCCCGGCCCGGGTCAGGTTCTTCTCGAACATCAGGGTTTCGAAAATCACCAGCAGGTTCATTTCCACGCGGCGCAGGTCGTTGCGGTTCATGGTGAAGGGCTCGCTGGGGTTTGGGGTCTTTTCAGTAAAACACCAAACCCTGCGGAATCTGGAATTCGCTGAATACCTGTGGGAGCTTGCTCGCGATCGCGGTGGATCAGCCACATGGATGCTGGATGTGCCGCCGCCATCGCGAGCAAGCTCGCTCCCACAGGGGATCTCCAGCGAGTACAAATGCTGCGTACGACACCAATCGATTGTGGGAGCGAGCTCGCTCCCACAGTGATGAGGTGGATTCAGGCTTCGTCAGCACCTTCCTGAATGACTCCACCAGAGGCCGCAGGTTGATCCGGTGCCACGCCGCCCATAAAGGCGCGGTGAAGTTTGATCTGAGCGAAGCGCAGTCGGACGGTTTTCTGCTGGCGGGTCGCTACACTCTTCTGGGCCATGAACGCGCCTTACAGCGCTTGATGGACGTTGCCCTGGCGCAGAACCTCGAGATCGTGGTCGGCGGCCCGTACAGTTCGGGCATTCTGGCCGGTGGCGCACACTTCGAATACCTGAAGGCCAGCCCGACGATCATCGGCAAGGTCGAGCAGATCAAACGCATCGCGGCGGTCCACGGCGTTGATATCAAGGCTGTGGCGTTGCAATTCTCATTGGCCAACCCGGCAGTGGCCGCGGTGATTCGCGCTGCGTTCTGGCAGGCGATGCGTGAGGCGAAGCTGGTTTCCGAGCGTGCACCCTTACCCCTCATTGGAGCTTGAACATGAAGATTGATTTGAGCGCAAAACTCGCGATCGTCAGCGGCAGCACCGCTGGCATTGGCCTGGGCATCAGCCAGGCACTGGCCGAGGCCGGCGCCACGGTGGTGGTGATCGGCCGCGAAACGGCCAAGGTCGAACAGGCGTTGGCGAGCATTCGCCAACGCGTACCCGGCGCGCAATTGCGCGGCGTGACCGCCGACCTCGGTACCGCCGAAGGCGCCGAAAGATTGTTCGCAGCCGAGCCTCGGGCGGACATCCTGGTGAACAACCTGGGGATCTTCAACACGGTGGATTTCTTCGACGCCCCGGACAGTGAGTGGACACGCTTCTACGAGGTCAACGTGATCTCCGGCGTGCGTCTGTCGCGGTATTACACACCGCAGATGGTCAAGCAGGGCTGGGGGCGGGTGATCTTCCTGTCTTCGGAATCCGGCGTGGCGACACCGGCGGACATGATCAACTACGGCGTGACCAAAAGCGCCAACCTGGCGGTGTCCCATGGCCTGGCCAAGCGCCTGGCCGGCACCGGCGTGACGGTCAACGCGATCCTGCCCGGCCCAACCTTTACCGATGGCCTGGAAGACATGCTCAAGGACGCCACCGCCGAATCCGGGCGTAGTGCCCGGGACGAAGCCGATGCGTTCGTGCGCAAGGCCCGGCCGACCTCGATCATCCAGCGCGTGGCGGATGTCGAAGAGGTCGCCAATCTGGTGGCCTACATCGCTTCGCCGTTATCCTCGGCCACCACCGGTGCTGCCTTGCGGGTCGACGGCGGTGTCGTCGACAGCCTGGCCATCTGAATCTTATTGATTAGAGAGAATATTTCATGGCAACAGCATCAGCCTTCATCGACATCCCGGCTTCGGCCGAACAGGTCTGGCAATTGATTGGCGGTTTCAACTCGCTGCCGGACTGGCTGCCGCTCATTCCCAAGAGCGAACTCAGCGAAGGCGGGCGGGTGCGCAGCCTGCAAACGGCGGACGGTGCGGTGGTGGTCGAACGCCTGCAAGCCTTCGACAACGCCGGCAAAACCTACAGCTACTCGATTTTGCAGGCACACTTTCCGGCGACTGATTATCTGGCGACGATCAAGGTTCAAGCCCAAGGCGAGGGCGCGCGGGTGACCTGGTCCGGGCGGTTCGAACCGGTGGGTGTGAGCAACGAAGAAGTGGAGGCGTTGTTTAACGGTATCTATCAGGGTGGGCTTGAGGCGCTGCGGGCCAATTACCCCGCCTGATCCCCCCAGCGGAAAACACCACCAATCCCCTGTGGGAGCGAGCTTGCTCGCGATAGTGGCGTGTCAGGTGATACATTTTTACCTGATACACCGCCATCGCGAGCAAGCTCGCTCCCACAGGTTTTGTGTCAGTTCAGGCAGATTTTTATCGGGCTTGAGGAATCAGACTCTCCCGACAATCGAGCACCAGCTGCGCGCCACCTAGTTCGCTGGTGCCCACCTCCAGGGTGAACCCGTGCAGGCTGACAATCGCCGCAACGATAGACAGCCCCAGCCCGAAGCCGCTTTTTTGATTGCCCGCTTCGGCGCGATAAAAACGCTGGAACACCGCCTCACGTTCCGCCTCGGGAATGCCCGGGCCGGAGTCGAGCACTTCGATCCGCGTGTGCCCGTCAGCATTGACCCCGCGCAGGGTCACCGCGCCGCCGGGCGGGGTGAATTTGATCGAGTTGCTGAGCAGGTTCGCCACCGCTTCGAACAGCAGTGCGCGGTCGCCATGGAGGGGGGGCAATGACGCGGGCAGGTGCAGTTGGAACGCCAGGCCGCCGTCTTCCGCCAGGGGCAGATAGAACTCATGCAGCTCTTGCAACAACGACACCGGGTCCAATTGCACGAATCCGGAGCGACGTTGGCGATCTTCCAGTTCGGAAATCCGCAACAAACCACGGAAACGCGCCATCAACGTGTCGGCCTCGGCCAGCACCAGGTCCAGTTGCATGGCCTGCGGTGAACCTTCGCCGGCTTGCTGCTGCATGCGGTAAAGCTGCGCGCGCAGACGGGTCAGGGGCGTGCGCAGGTCATGGGCGATGTTGTCGCACACGCCCTTGACCTCGTTCATCAAGCGCTCGATGCGTTCGAGCATGGCGTTGACGATGGCGGCGAGCATGTCCAGTTCGTCACGCCGGTTGGACAGTGGCAAACGCCGGCTCAGGTCGCCAGCGACGATGGCTTCGGCGCTGGCCTGGATCCCGCGAATGCGTCGCAACGGCCGGCGCCGCAGTAAAGACCAGCCGACGATGCCCGGCACGATGGTCAGGGTCACTCCCCAGAACAGGGCGTGAAGGATGATCCGGGTGACGGCGAACAGCGAGCCGTTGTCGCGAACCAGAATCAGCCACCAACCGTCGCGGGTCTGGGTCGCCACGGCGTCGCAGCTGTCATTGGGCAGGGTCGGGTCGTCGGACTCGGCGCAGTCGCTGAGCGTGTGGATCTTGCCATCGAGCGGCAAGCCGTCCGGAATGTAGCGCAGGGCACCGCTGAGGTAACGGTGCCGGGCATCGAACAGGCCGTAGGCGTCGATGCCACGGATATCGAAGGTCATGCTGACGGCGAGGGCGTCCACCAGTTGCTCGCCCGAGAAGCGCGAAAACAGGTGCTGGCGTTGCATCAGCGAATGCTTGGCCAGGTTGTCCAGGTAAGCGGAAACCTCGTAGTACATGACCCCCATGAGGATCCCGCTCCAGATCACGAACAGCGAACTGTAGAGCGCCAGCAAACGGCTGCTGGAAGAGCGCCAGCCTTTAGACGGGTTCGGCAATGACATAACCCGAGCCTCGCACGGTCCGAATCAGTGGGGCATTGCCAGGCGGGTCGATCTTCTTGCGCAGACGGCCAATGTGGACGTCGATCAGGTTGGTGCCGGGGTCGAAGTGGTAACCCCAGACTTCTTCGAAAATCATCATCCGCGAGAGGATTTGCCCGGTATTGCGCATCAGGAATTCCAGCAGTTTGTACTCGGTGGGCAACAGCGTCAGCAGTTGACCGTCGCGGCTGGCTTCGTGGCTGATCAGATTGAGCTCCAGATCCGCCACCCGCAGGGTAGTGGCCTGGGCGGTCACGGTGTTCTGCCGGCGCAGCAGGACTTCGACCCGGGCGGCCATTTCATCGGTGGCGAAGGGTTTGGTCAGATAGTCGTCGCCGCCGGCACGCAAGCCGCGCACGCGCTCATCGACGTCGGACAGTGCGCTGATCATCAGGATCGGCGTGGCCACACCCATGGTCCGCAGCGTGGTGACAATCGCCAGGCCATCGAGCTCGGGCAACATGCGGTCGAGGGTGATCAGGTCATAGTTGCCGTTGACCGCACGTTCCAGCCCCTCGCGGCCATTGTCGACCCAGTCGACGTCGAGACCGTGGCTACTCAGTTCGGCGACAATTTCCCGGGCGGTCACGGCGTCGTCTTCGATGGTCAATATGCGGGTCATAGAGCTGGCCTGATAAACAGTTCATTACGAAGTTGCGAGCATTTTGCCAAGAATTGCCCGCGACTTAATAAATTAACTTTCATCTAGCTCGCGATAGCGGGCTGACAGGCAATTCATGTGTCGACTGACACGACGCCATCGCGAGCAAGCTCGCTCCCACATGGATTGAGGTCGTACACAAATTCCACGTACGACGCAGACTACTGTGGGAGCGAGCTTGCTCCGGGCGGCGTTCCGACGATGACGGCAGATCAGGCACAATGAATCGGTCAGTCAATCGGCGTACTGATAAACACCTCAAGCCCCTCGGCATACGCCGTGAACGCTGCGATCCGCGGAAACTGCGCCGCACTCACCTGATCCGGCACTACCAGATTGGTGAAGCTCCAGGCTACGGCCAGGGTAATGCCGTCCTGCTCTATCGAACCGTCAGTCTTCAGCGGCTGCTTTTCCAGCTCCCGCTCCAGCGCCGAATAGGCCGCCGTCAGCTGTCCTTCGACCCGCTGCACCCAGGGTTCGAATTGAATCTCCGCCGGCCGCAAGTTGCGTTCGTAGTAAAGCTGCACGGACTTTTCGCTGGCGGCCAGCGCCAGGCCAATCAGGCGCAACGCACGCAGGCGCTGACCCGGTTCGACGGGCATCAGGCTGTTTTCGGTCAGGGTTTGGAGGTAGTCGATGATCAGCGTCGAATCCATCAACACCTCACCGTCATCCAGCACCAGCGTGGGCGCCTTGACCACCGGGTTGATCTGCTGGAATTGTTCGAAGTGGCGGAACACCGAGACCGATCGGTGTTCCAGGGCGATTCCCAGGCATTTGGCGGAAATGGCCGCGCGCCTGACATAGGGCGAATCCAGCATACCGATCAGCTTCATGGTCCTTTCCTTTATATGGCCATTTCGGGAGGGACAACCTTAGCTGAGGTTCGCAGCCCTGCAAATGACCGTGAATATGCCCGGTACAGGCCGTTTGTCATCTATATACAGCCGTTGGACTGAATTTCTTGCTATAAACGCACTCCGATTACCGCCTCAAAGCCTGCCGTAGAGCATTTTCAGGGCTTTGTCGGACAAATTCGCTGTCTTTTCAGTTGCTGAGGCCTCAAGTCGGCCTTAGACTGCCGCCCCTCGTAAATTGAGTGCCGGGTGGCGCTTGGAACAAACGGCGCCTTTCCGATGGCCTGCCCAGGTCAGCCGGAACGCTCCCTTATTCGCCTTAATGCACGTTTTTTTATAGAGATATCAATGACAAAGGACAAGTTGCTGGCCATGCCGGCGGATGACTACATGAATGCCGAGCAACATGCTTTTTTCTCCGAGCTGTTGCAGAACATGAAAGTCGAAACCCATGAGCGCATCGAACAGAATCGCATTGCCATCGAAAGCCTGGACACTCCGGCTGATCCGGCAGACGCGGCTTCGGTCGAAGAGGAGCGCACCTGGCTGGTGAACGCGATCGATCGCGACCAGCGCATGCTGCCTCAGTTGGAACAAGCCCTTGAGCGCATCAAGGAAGACAGCTTCGGCTGGTGCGACGACAGCGGCGAGCCGATTGGCCTCAAGCGCCTGCTGATCAGCCCGACCACCAAGTACTGCATCGAAGCTCAAGAGCGTCACGAGCAAATCGACAAGCACCAGCGTCAGGCCTGATTCTGCGAGGCAGTCCATCAAGGTGGACTGCCTTTGAAAAGATCGCAGCCTGCGGCAGCTCCTACGTAATTGAAGTAGGGTGCTGTTGCAGGCTGCGATCTTCGTTTTCTGCCGTCTTCGATTTCCCGGTTGTTCTATTGATCTGTTGCAGCATTCGCGACTAAAGGCTCATGGATAATGGCTTTATAGTGGCGTTTAATGCGAAGACAACAATTAGAAGCTTTCCGGGGTAACGATGATGACGAGAGACGGGTCTCTGGTTGCGGCAGTGCCCGCACCCGTGCTGTTGCCGAAAAACCGCTGGCTGACGCCAACGCTGCAAAGCATCGCCCTGATGCTGTTGTTAAGTGGCATGTCGCTGGGCGGATGGCCGCTTTACCTTGGCCTGCCCCTGGCCGTATTGATTGTCTGGCTGCCTCGCCTGCGCTCGCGCGCGACCCCTGAGGCTGCTTGCCCCGTCAACGCCGATGCCATTGGCGAGTTGACTCGCGATCTTTCCTACACCACCAGCCATAACGCGCTGTCAGCTGCTGGCGTGGCGTTCTCGGTTCGGCAACTGGCGGACAAACTGCAATCGCAGCTCACGGCGGCGGCACAGATCGTCAGCAACGCCGAGGTCATGATCACCACCGAACAGGCCACCTCGACGCTCAGTCGCCAGGCGCTGAGGGCCGCCAGCGAGGCTCATCAAAGTGGCGCGGTGGGGCGTACGGAACTGATCGAGTCCATTGCGCGCATGCATCAGCTCAGCCAGCGCGCCAGCAACAGCCGTGAACTGATCGAAGCCTTGAGCCTGCGCAGCGATGATATTCAGCGCGTGACCCTGGTGATTCAGTCCATCGCCAGCCAGACCAACCTGTTGGCGTTGAACGCAGCGATAGAAGCGGCGCGGGCGGGGGAGCACGGCCGCGGGTTTGCAGTGGTGGCCGACGAGGTTCGCGGGCTTGCCGCACGCACGGCGACTGCCACGGGCGAAGTGGGCGAAATGGTGGCCGACATCCAGCAACGCACCGCGCAGGTGGTGGAGCAGATCCGCCAGCTGTCCAGCGACCTCGACACAGGGGTCGAGCAGGTCGAACAGACGGGACAGCACCTGGAGAACATTGCCCGTCTGGCGGCCAGTGTCGAGTCCCAGGTCGGAGAAATTGCCCAGGGGGCTGACACCAACCGTGAACAGCTCGACAGCCTGTTCCACGCCATCGAACAGATGCGCAGCGACCTGGCGGTCAGCGACCAGCAGACTCAACGCCTGGCCCATGCGGCGGTGCAAATGGAAGGGCAGGCCGAAACCATCAGCGAGCGTCTTGCCGAGGTGGGGCTGGATGACTATCACCAGCGGATCTATGACCTGGCACGCGAAGGCGCTACGCAGATTGCAGCGCGATTCGAGGCGGATATCGATGCCGGTCGAATCAGTCTCGACGATCTGTTCGACCGCAATTACCAGACTATTCCCAATACCAGCCCGGCCAAGTACCAGACGCGTTTCGACCGCTACACCGATCAGGTTCTGCCAACGATCCAGGAACCGTTGTTACCGCGTCACGAAGGATTGGTGTTCGCCATCGCCTGCACTCAGCAGGGTTATGTGCCGACCCATAACAAGGCGTTCAGCCAGCCGCTGACCGGGGACGCGCAGGTCGATGCCTTGCAGAACCGGACCAAACGCAAGTTCGCTGACCGCACTGGCATCCGCTGTGGCAGCCATCAGAAGGCCGTGCTGCTGCAAACCTATACACGCGACACCGGCGAGTTGATGCATGATCTCTCGGTACCGATCATGCTCAAGGGCCGGCATTGGGGCGGTTTGCGCCTGGGCTACAAACCGGAAAAGCCGCGTTAGAAAACCTGGGCTGTCGGGCACCGCCAACCCGATAATCAGACTATCAGCGCGCCCGCATCGACCGCCGCCTTCAGTTCCCTGGCCGATTCCCGGGCCGCATTGGTGGCGACATCCGGGGTTTTGAACCAGCGATCTTTCTCGACCTGGTGATACGTCACTGTCTTTAGCGGTGGTTTGGCTCGCATGACAATCACGGCCTGGAATTCACCGTCGATTTCTCTGGCTTCACCCCGGATAAAAAACTCGCCGATATCAAATTCCGTCACGTTGCAGATTTCCCCTGGAAATACATTGTTGTTGTCAACGCGACCCGATTTTTGCGGATCCGTTTTTTTGGGCTGGCAGTATGGCAGTAGTTGCCCGTCGACAGCTGAGATAAGTCGGCGGGCAGACGAAACGTCAATGGGGATGAGTGCGGCGGGCATGTCAACAATTTGATTCAAGAAACCGGGCGAGGGCGCAGGCTTCATTATGATCCGCTCGGAAACCTCTTACGCAGCCTGTCGAAATATCCTTGATATGAAAGAAGGCAATGCCTGCCATCACCACCCGAAATCGCGGGCGGGCCGGGACATCGAGACGCGGTTCATGGGGGCGCAAGCGTATCGGGTGCGAGATCGGTGGTGTTTGCGTGTCAGGCATCAAGGGATAGGCAAAGTGAGTCAGCGTGCACATATGAAGTCCTTTTCGTGGTTTTATCGACGTATGTACGTCGTTTTGGCTAGTCTCCAAGAGCATCGCTGCTCTAGAATTACCCTCACTGGTGGGGAATCGATGTTTATCTAAAGCAATTTTTTGCGGACGATATGTAGGAAAAGATTTTTTCTTGATGAGATTTTTCCCCGAAGTTGATAGTCCATGATTTTCTGGCATCAGGAAGGGTGTTTTCCTTCAGCCTGTGACGAACACCAGGCAGGACGACGCGAGTGACGTTCCAGTAGTCTTCTCAAGCTTCGTGATGAGTGAGCGCACTGCTCATTCAGGACTTCAATCCGGGTTCTTTGGCGACACCTTCGGCATTGCCGCTTTTTTGGCTGTGCGTTTATTTTTCGCGCACGGCACCATTTTTCAGATATGGGGATGTTTCCTTGGCAGTAAGTAATCTCGATATGCATGCTTTGTTCGTACTGGGTGATTTGCGCGCAAAGCTGGTCAAGCAGTTTCAGTCACGTTTCGTTTACATCACCGAACAGAACGCTGAAGGCATCTACATTGCCGAAATCGACACCGAATCAGCCCTGGTGGTGGACGACAAGCCCGGACTCAAACTCAAGGTCGGCGATCATTTCAGCGCGTCCGTGCTGCCCAGTCGTGAAGGCGGCAAGCTGGACATCAGGTTCCGCGACATCAAACTGACGGTTTACGGAATTGGCGATTACGCCTTCGTGACCACGGCCGACGGTCAGGGGATAGTGTTCAAGGAAGGTCACAGCGTGGTGATGGTGTTTGCCGCCCATCAACAGCTGCAGGAAGGCCTGACCAAGACTCTCAAAGCCGTGACCGCCAAAGCGGCCAAGTGGCGCAAGGGCGAACTGGTGACCTTCAAGGCCAGCGAGTGATGACCCTGACCCGCGCCGATTTCCACGAACAGAACCTGGCCAGCGCTCAAGACGAAGCGCGGCGGCTGTTCGGGCAGAAGGTCATTCTGCAAGGAGCCTGGCTGAATTGGGTGGCGTCACAGCTTTACCAACTGCAACCGGCGGCATACGCCAGCATGGTCAGGCGCGAGCTGATGCGTTTGCAGCAAACCTGCGAAAACTGATCCACGCACCTCGAAAGCAGGAACCTCTACTACAGTCAGTGAACTGAGTATTCAGAGGCTTCGCGGTCTACTGCCAGGCCATCCTGCTATTGCTGTGAACAGCACGAGGTGCAAAAGCATGAACGGATTTCGACGGTTGCTGGCTGCTGTCCTGGTCGCTTTCGGTCTACTGGCGACACCCGCCCCGGTGTTTGCCGCCCAGGCGCCGATCCATTTCGCCGACCTGAACTGGGAAAGCGGCAGCCTGATTACCGATGTCCTGCGCATCATTGTCGAGAAGGGCTATGGGCTGCCGACCGACACCTTGCCGGGCACCACCATCACCCTGGAAACCGCGCTGGCCAACAATGATATCCAGGTCATTGGCGAAGAGTGGGCCGGTCGCAGTCCGGTCTGGGTCAAGGCGGAAGCCGAAGGCAAAGTCGTCAGCCTCGGCGACACGGTCAAGGGCGCTACCGAAGGCTGGTGGGTGCCGGAATATGTGATCAAGGGCGACCCGGCCAAGGGCATCAAGCCGCTGGCGCCGGACCTGCGCAGCGTCAGCGACCTGCCGCGTTACAAAGACGTGTTCAAGGATCCGGAAGCCCCGACCAAGGGGCGTTTCCTCAACAGCCCCATCGGTTGGACCTCGGAAGTGGTCAACAAGCAGAAGCTCAAGGCGTATGGGCTGGACGACAGCTACGTGAACTTCCGCAGCGGTTCGGGTGCGGCACTGGATGCCGAGATCAGTTCGTCCATTCATCGTGGCAAGCCGGTACTGTTTTACTACTGGTCGCCCACGCCGTTGCTCGGCCGCTTCAAGCTGATTCAACTCGAAGAGCCACCGTTCAACGCCGAGGCCTGGAAGACCTTGACCGACGCCGATAACCCCAACCCACAGCCGACCCGTTCCCTGGCCTCCAAACTGTCCATCGGTGTGTCCACACCCTTCCAGAAGCAGTATCCGCAGATTGCCGAGTTCTTCGCCAAGGTCGACTTTCCGATCGACCCGCTGAACAAAGCGCTGGCCGAGATGAGCGAGAAACATACACCGCCGCGTCAGGCGGCGCAGGCGTTCATGAAAGCTCATCCGGACGTCTGGAGGGCCTGGCTGCCCAAGGACGTGGCGGATAAAGTCTCCGCAGCCCTGTAGGGACTGGCGCAGGCCGGGATCTTTTGATCTTTGTCATAAAAAAGCAAAATCAAAACCTCGCAGCCTGCAGTAGCTCCTACAATGTTCAGTTCATATCCCTTTCAAGGATTTCTGAACCATGACCCTGTTGTTGGCTCAGTCGCTGGTGACGATCTTCGCCGCGATCAGTCTGGTGCATGTGTATTGGGCGTTGGGTGGCGAGTGGGCGGCGGTGGCGGCGGTCCCGCAAGTGCCGCAGGAGGGCAGTGTGCAGCTGAGGCCGGCGTTCAAGCCGCGAGGCTGGATCACGCTGGTGGTGGCCGGGCTGTTGCTGTCGATTGCCGCGCTGGTGTGCTTGCGGGTGGGTTGGTGGCTGCCACCGTTGCATCACTGGTCGTTGCAGTGGGTGATCAGCGCAATTGCGATTTTGCTGTTTGCCCGGGCGATTGGCGATTCGGAGCTGGTGGGCTTTTTCAAAGAGGTCAAAGGCTCGAAATTTGCCCGGCTGGATACCTGGGTCTACTCGCCGTTGTGTGTGGTGCTGGGGGCAGGGTTGTTGGCGGTGGCCTGGGTCTGAGACATGTAGTGGCTGGTCTATCGCTTTCGCGGGCAAGCCCGCTCCTACAGGGGGCTGTGTCGCTCACAAATCTCCTGTAGGAGCGGGCTTGGTCCGGGCGGCGATCCGACGAAGAGGCCGGTCCAGTCAATACAAATCCCTGGTCTAACTATCGCTCCCGGTCCGCCGACTGCTCACCTCGGCCGGCACATCATCCCCGGCCATGCGCTTGCGAAACAGCGCCGCCCGGGCCAGCAGCAAGGTGGTCACCGGTACGGTGATCGCCAGCAGGACCGGAATCAGCCAGGCGTGCAATACCGGCGCGGACTTGAGCGCCGAAAAGTAGATGATCGAAGCCAGCGCCACGCACCAGGCCCCGAGCGTCGAGGCCAGGGCCGGTGGGTGCATGCGCTGGAAGTAATCCTTCATGCGCAACAGGCCCGCGGCGCCGATCAAGGCAAACAGACTGCCGAGCACCAGCAGGATCGCCACCGGGATTTCCACCCACAACGACAATGGCGTATTCATTCGATCACCTCACCACGCAGCAGGAATTTCGCCAGGGCGAACGAGCCGACGAAACCGAACAGGGCGATCAGCAGCGCCGCCTCGAAGTAGGTGTCACTGGCATAGCGAATACCCAGCGCCAGCATCATCAGCATCGCGACGATATACAGATAGTCCAGCGCCAGGACCCGGTCCTGGGCCGACGGCCCCTTGAACAGGCGGGCCAGGGTCAGGATCATCGCCAGGGAAAAGAAGAACAGGCTCAGCAGGATCGCGCTCGACAGCAGCGGGCTCATTCGAATATCTCCATCAACGGACGTTCGTAGGCCGCCTTGAAGTGCTGGATGAACAGCGCCTCATCGTCCAGGTCGAAGACGTGCAACAGCAGAATGCTGCGGTCCAGCGCCAGCTCCGACCAGACCGTACCGGGCACCACCGTGGTGATCATCGACAGCGCGGCCAGGCCGTTGGCATCGCGCAAGTCCAGTGGCACCTTGATGAATCGCGAGCGAGGCGGGCGGCGACCGGCATTGAGTACGCTCCAGGCTACGGCGAGGTTGGACACCAGCACATCGCGCCCGACCACCAGGACCAGGCGCAATATCACCCCGGGACGACGGATGCGCACCGGCAGCGGACGCAGCCTGCGCATCATCAGCGGTGCACAAAACCCCAGCACCGCACCCAGCAGCAGATTGCCGGGGCTGATCGACAGGTTCAGCAGCAACCACAGCAGCCACAAGGCCAGCGACAGCAGCGGTGCCGGAAACAGGCGCTTCATGGCTGCACCTCCTGTGGGGTCACATGGGCCGGCGGGTTCGGTACGACGCGCGTGTCGAGCACCGCCATCACGTATTGCTGCGGGTTGTACAAGGCATCGGCGGCGGCCTGGGTGTAGCGCAGCAGCGGATCGGCCTTGAAGGTCAGCGCAATGCTCAAGCCCAGCAGGGCGAAGATCGGTATGCATTCAAGGCGTCGCAACAGGGGTGATGGCCGTTCCGCAGGCGTCCAGAAACGCTGGATGCCCAGGCGCGAGAACGCGATCAGCGATGCCAGCCCGGACACAATCAACAACACCAACAGGCCCCACGCAGCGTTGGAAATCGCTGCGTCGCCGTTGTTGCCCTGGCCCAGCGGATTGAGCAGGGCGCCGATCAACCCGAGTTTGCCGATAAACCCCGAGAGCGGCGGCATGCCGATGATCAGCAAGGCGCAAGCGATGAAACTCAGGCCAAGAAACGCCATGGTCCAGGGAATCACCTGGCCGACCACGGCTTTTTGCTCGTCGTCGAGGTTGATGCCTTTGGGCGGATGCAGGGATCCCAGTGGCCGGGGCAGCAGTTCGGTTTCATCGTCGAGCAGGACTTCGTTGGCCGAGCGCGAGCGTTCGATCAGTTCGGCCAGCAGGAACAGTGCGCTCAATGCCAGGGTCGAGCTGAACAGGTAGAACAGTGCCGCGCCGACCAGGTTCGGCTGGGCGAACCCGATGGTCGACAACAGAATGCCCGCCGACACCAGAATGCTCAGGCTGGCCATGCGCTCCAGGCGTTGCGCGGCGAGGATCGCCAAGGCAGCGCAAACGATGGTTGCCATGCCGCCGTAGATCAGCCACTCACCGCCAAAGAATGCCGATGCCCCGGCCTGGGCGGAGAACAGCAGCGTCCACAGGCGCAGCAAGGTATAGACGCCGACCTTGGTCATGATCGCGAACATCGCCGCCACCGGCGCGCTGGCCGACGAATAGGCCGGCACCAGCCAGAAGTTCAGTGGCCACATGCCGGCCTTGACCAGAAACGCGACGGCCAGAATCCCCGCGCCGGCGTGCAGCAAGCCGCGATCAGCGGCGGACACCAACGGGATCTTTACCGCCAGGTCGGCCATGTTCAACGTGCCGGTGACGCCATAGATCAGCGCTGCGCCAATCAGGAACAGCGACGAGGCCAACAGGTTGATCGAGATGTAATGCAGCCCCGACGACACCCGCGCCCGGCCCGAGCCGTGGAGCATCAATCCGTAGGACGCCGCCAGCAGCACTTCGAAGAAAACGAACAGGTTGAACAGGTCAGCGGTGAGGAACGCGCCGTACAGGCCCATCATCTGGATCTGGAACAGCGCGTGAAAACTCGAACCGGCGCCGTCCCAGCGGGCCATGGCAAACAGCAGGGCACAGACGCCGATGATGCCGGTCAGCACCAGCATCAGCGCCGACAGGCGATCGACCACCAGCACCAGGCCGAACGGCACTTGCCAGTTGCTCGGCAGGTACACGCCGATGGAGCCGGGCACGCCGGTGGTTTGTGTCCATTGCCACAACGCCACGGCAATGCCCAGCCCGAGCAGGCTGGAGAACAGATTGATCTTCGCCTTCAGCGGCCGGTGCTTCTCGCCGAGCATCAGCATGATCGCGGCGGTCAGCAACGGCAGCAGGATGGGCGCGACGATCAGGTGAGTCATCGCCATCATTCCCTGGGCTCCCGGCCATCCACATGGTCAGTGCCGGTCAGGCCACGGGAGGCCAGTAACACCACCAGGAACAACGCGGTCATGGCGAAGCTGATGACAATCGCCGTCAGCACCAGGGCTTGTGGCAACGGGTCGGTGTAGTGCAACAGGTCCTGAGGGATGCCGTCCTTGATGATCGGTTCCTTGCCGATGAACAGGCTGCCCATGCTGAAAATGAACAGGTTGACGCCGTAGGACAGCAGACACAGGCCCATGACCACCTGGAACGTCCGTGGACGCAGAATCAGCCAGACGCCGGACGCGGCCAGTACGCCGATGGCGATTGCGATGACTTCTTCCATCAGACGACCTCCTTGATGGCAACGGACTTAGGCTGGGCAGCGGTTTTGTGACCCCGCACCGATTGGTGGGCGAGGGCGGTGAGGATCAACAGGGTCGAACCGACCACCACGCCGTACACGCCGATGTCAAAGAACAGCGCGCTGGCCAGGTGAATGTCACCCAGCAGCGGCAACGAGAAATGCCAGGTGTGGGTGGTCAGGAACGGATAGCCGACGACCATCGCGCCCAGGCCTGTGGCCGTGGCAATCATCAGTCCCGTGCCCATCCAGCGCAGTGGCCGCAGGCTCATTTGCGCCTCGACCCACTGTGTGCCGGCGACCATGTATTGCAGGATGAACGCCACCGACATCACCAGCCCCGCAACAAAGCCGCCGCCCGGTTGATTGTGCCCACGCATGAACAAGTAGAACGACACCACCAGCGCCACCGGCAACAGCAGGCGCACCAGCACCGCCGGCACCATCATGAAACCGAGCGCGGTGTCGCTGGCGTGACGCGGGTTGACCAGGTCGGTGACCACGTCCGGTGCGAGCAAGCGTTGCTGGGCCGGTAGTTGCAGGCTTTCTTTCGGGGGACGGAAGCGGCGCAGCAGGGCGAATACAGTCAGGGCCACCGCCACCAGCACGGTGATTTCACCGAGGGTGTCGAAACCACGGAAGTCCACCAGCATCACGTTGACCACGTTGCTGCCACCCCCTTCGGGCAAGGCGCGGCTGAGGTAGAAGGAGGAAATATCGTTGGGGGTCTGGCGCGTGAGCATGGCGTAGGCCAGCAATGCCATGCCGACACCGACCGCGGTCGACAGCAGCAAGTCGCGGATCCGCCGTATCCGCGCCCGACGCAGACTGCCGGGCAACGGCGAAACTTCCTCGATCCGTCGTGGCAACCAGCGCAGGCCCAGCAGGATCAGCACCGTGGTCACCACTTCGACCGCCAGTTGGGTCAGGGCCAGGTCCGGTGCGGAAAACCAGACGAAGGTGACGCAGGTCATCAGGCCGCAGACGCTGACCATGGTCAGGGCCGCGAGCCGGTGATACTTGGCTTGATAGGCCGCGCCAAGGGCGCAGGCGATGGCCAGCAACCACAAGGTGACGAACACGATCGACCCGGGGATTTTCGGCCGGTCGCCCCAGTGCAGGCTGCTGTGCAGCATGGGGATCAACCCGGCCAGCACGGCGGCGAACACCACCAGGAACAACTGCATTTGCAGGCGCCGGGTGCCAATCCGCGCTTCCAGGCGCCGGGCCAGGCGCATGATCGCAACCAGCGTGTATTCGAACAGGTGCTTGCCGTCCAGGCGACCGACGACGGGCGGACGGTCGAAGCGCCCGCGCTTGAATTGATTGCGCAGCAGCAGATAGAGCGCGGTGCCGCAGGACAAGGCGATCAGGCTCATGATCATTGGCGCGTTAAGGCCATGCCAGATCGCCAGGCTGTACTCGGGCAGCGTGCCGCCGACCACCGGTTGTGCCGCCGCCGCGAGCAGCGGGCCGACCACCTGGGCCGGGAAGATCCCCACCAGCAGGCAAGTGAACACCAGCAACTCGACCGGCGCGCGCATCCAGCGCGGTGGCTCGTGGGGTGTGTGGGGCAAGTCGGTCGCGGGCGGACCGAAGAACACATCCACGGTGAAACGCAGTGAGTAAGCCACGCTGAAGGTACCGGCAATGGTTGCCACGATTGGCAAGCTCAGTTCGACCCAGCGGGTGGCGTTGATGAACACGGTTTCGGCGAAGAACATTTCCTTGGACAGGAAACCGTTGAGCAACGGTACGCCGGCCATCGAGGCACTGGCGACCATGGCCAGGGTGGCGGTGAACGGCATCAGCTTGTACAGGCCGCTGAGTTTGCGGATGTCGCGGGTGCCGCTTTCGTGGTCGATGATGCCGGCGGCCATGAACAACGAGGCCTTGAACGTCGCGTGGTTGAGGATGTGGAACACCGCGGCGACGGCGGCCAGCGGGCTGTTCAGGCCGAGCAGCAGGGTGATCAGGCCGAGGTGGCTGATGGTCGAGTAGGCCAGCAGTCCCTTGAGGTCGTTCTGGAACATTGCGCAGTACGCCCCGAGCAACAGGGTGCAGGCACCGGCGCCGCTGACGATGTAGAACCATTGTTCACTGCCGGAAAGCGATGGCCATAGCCGCGCGAGCAGGAAGACCCCGGCCTTGACCATGGTCGCCGAGTGCAGGTACGCAGACACGGGCGTCGGCGCGGCCATGGCGTGGGGCAGCCAGAAATGGAAGGGGAATTGCGCACTTTTGCTCAAGGCACCGATCAGGATCAGGGGCAACAGGATCGGGTAGAGGGCATGGGCGCGAATCAGGTCACCGGCGGCCAGGACCTGGTCCAGGTCATAGCTGCCGACCACATGGCCGAGCAGCATGACCCCCGCCAGCAGGCACAAACCGCCCGCGCCGGTCACCATCAGCGCCATGTAGGCACCGCGTCGGGCATCGGCGCGATGGTGCCAGTAGCCGATCAGCAGGAACGAGAAGAGGCTGGTCAGCTCCCAGAAAAACACGATCTGGATCAGGTTGCCGGAGATCACCAGTCCGAGCATGGCGCCCATGAAGGCCAGGAAAAACGCGAAAAATCGCGGCACCGGATCGTTCGGCGACATGTAGTAACGGGCGTACAGCGAAACCAGGGTGCCGATGCCCAGCACCAGCATGGAGAACAGCCAGGCGAAACCGTCCATGCGCAGGACGAAGTTCAGGCCCAGGCTGGGCAACCAGAGAAACTCTTCGCGAATGACGCCGCCATGGGCGATCTGCGGGTACAGGAAGGCGACCTGAAGGGTGCCGATCAGGGCGATCAGGCCAGCCAGCAGGGATTCGGCGTTACGGGCATTGTGCGGCAATACGGCCGCCAAACAGCTGCCTATGAAAGGCAGAAGCAGTAGAACTATCAGGGACATAGGTTTCTAATCTGCGGAAGTTTGTGAAGCATCATACGTGCCAGCTCCCGGATCACCAAACGCCAAGCTGTCGCAGAATCCTGCACGGTGGACGGAAATGCCCTGATTTACATTGTTTCATTGGCAGGCAAAAAAGATCGCAGCCTGCGATCTTTTGATTTTTATGCTTCAGTTGCCGCTTTCGCTTTCCAGCACTTCATCAGCCGCTGTGGCTTTACCCTTGGTCTTCAACTCGCTGACTATCACCGCCGCCACAATCAATCCGGCCCCGAGCAGGGCAATCGCCGGCAGGCGTTCCCCGGCGATGCGTCCGACAATCCCGGCCCATACGGGCTCACCGGCATAGATCAGTGTGGCGCGGGTCGGTGACACGCTTTTCTGTGCCCAGTTCATCGCCACCTGAATCGCCGCACTCGCCGCCCCAAGGCCCAAGGCGCTGCACAGCAACAGCCATGAGAAATCCGGAATCGCCTCGTTGGTCGGCACCACCATCAGGAACGACAGCACCGAAGTCACCGCCAGTTGCACCGCCGTCACCCGGCGTACATCGACCTGGCCGGCATAGGTGCTGATCAGGATGATCTCGGCCGCAATGGCCACAGCGCTGATCAAGGTGGCGATTTCGCCGGGGCTGAAATTGAACGACGCACCGGACGGCCCGGACAACAGCATCAACCCGGTAAAGGCCAGCATGATGCCGATGCTGGGCATCAATCCCGGGCGCCGCCCCAGCACCAGCCATTGCAGCAATGGCACAAACGGGACGTACAGCGCGGTAATGAATGCCGACTGGCTGCTGGGAATGCTTTGCAGTCCGACCGTCTGCAAGCCGTAGCCGAGCATGATCGCCACGCCGATGAACGACCCGGCCTTGAGTTCGAACAAGGTCAGGTCGCGCAGGTGACGCCAGGAAAACAGGGCGACGATGCCTGCGGCGGCGGCAAAGCGCAGGCCGACGAAAAACATCGGGCCGCTGACGGTCATCGCATGCTGTACCAACAGGAAGGTACCGCCCCAGATCATGGTGATCAGCACCAGCACGCATTCGGCCTTGCTGAACCTTGTGAAACGGGAGGAAGCCTTTGGGGAGTTCACCGACGTCATGACCTTGCACGCTACTGGAGGGGGACGCACAATGCGTCGAATGTTGCGCAGTATACTGCCCAACCCCACCCAGTGAGCAATATAGTGCACAAAGATTCTACCCAACGGGCTTCGGTCCTCCAGCACGTCAGTCAAAACGTCCGTCGTTTGCGTCATGCCGCCGAGCTGAGCCAGAGCGCGCTGGCGGAAAAGTCCGGGGTCAGCCGCCGAATGCTGGTGGCGATCGAGGCGGGGGAAAAGAACGTCAGCCTGACCACCCTCGACCGCGTGGCCGAAGCCCTCGACGTTGCCTTCAGTGATTTGATCCAGGCCCCCGACGCCCGAGATCCCAGCCGTATCAATGAACTGGCCTGGACCGGCACGATCCCGGGCAGCAAAGCGGTGCTGCTCTCCAAGGCCCAGGCGAGCCGCGAAGTCGAGCAGTGGGAGTGGTGTCTGCAACCGGGTGAGGTGTATCCGTCGGAGCCGGACGCCGATGGCTGGAGCGAGCAGATTTACGTCTTCGAAGGTTGCCTGACCGTGATGCTCGGCGACCAGGCGCAGCCTATCGCCGCGGGGGAATTCTTCATGTTCGCCAGCAACCAGCCGCACTGTTATCGCAACGACGGGGTGGTGGCGGCGCGTTTTGTGCGTAATGTGGTGATCTGAACAGGGAGAGCACGATGGACCAGACCTTGACCCATGACGCCGACATCCTGATTGTCGGCGGCGGCCTAAGTGGCGCGATGCTGGCGGCGCAGTTGATGCGTTTGCCGGGCCGGCGTCGGGTGCTGGTGATCGAGCCCCGGGCCGAGTTGGGGCGGGGCGAAGCCTACAGCGCGGTGGAGTTGGGCCATACGCTCAACGGCAATGCGGCGCGGATCAGTGTCGACCCGGACAACGCCGACGACCTGACCCAATGGCTGACCGGGTACATCGAGGCGGGCGGCTGGCCGGAATCGGATCAGCAGCCTGTACCCATCAGCGAACTGTTTCCACCACGGGGCATATTCGGCCTGTACGCCCGGCAGCGTCTGGCCGAAGCACAGGCGGTGGGTGCACTGAACGGTTCGACGGTCGAGCATGTGCAGGCTGAGGCGGTCGATTTGCAAACCGATGCCGACGCCGTGCGGTTGACCTTGAGCAATGGCCGATGCGTGCAGGGCGCGTTTGCGGTGCTGGCCACCGGAATGTTTCCCGCCGCGCGCACGCCACAAACCGAATCCAGCGGCTTGAATGCGGCCGCCCTGGATCCGTGGGACGTGACGGCCATGCAGCAGCTCGATCCGCAATCAACGATCATGATCATCGGCTCGGGCCTGACCATGGTCGATGCCGTGGTGTCCCTGGAACAGGCCGGGCATCGTGGGCCGCTCGAAGTGTTTTCCCGGCATGGTCTGTTGCCCCATGTGCGACGCCAACCTCCGGCCTGGGTGGATTTTCTCGCTGAGGACCTGAGCATCCGCACACCTCGCCAGCTGGTGCGCGAACTGCGTCGACACTGCCGGGACGCTATCGCCCAGGGTATCGACTGGCAAGCGCCACTGGACACGGTGCGGGCACACATCGGCCGCTTGTGGCATCAGGCGACGGACGTGCAACGTCGGCAGTTCGTGCGGCATGTGCGGCCGTGGTGGGAAAGCCATCACCACCGCTCGCCACCCTTGAGCGCCGAGCTGGTGGAGCGCTTATATAAAGAAGGGCGGCTACGTATTCACGCGGCCTCGTTCAAGGGGCTTGAGCCTTCGCTCAATGGCGAGGTGAGCATCCGCCTTCGACGGCGCGGCGAGGCGCAGGCCTGTGTGGTCAGCGGTGCCGCCCTGATCAACTCCAGCGGTATCGAATACGATTGGCGCCGGGTCGCGCGACCGTTGCCCAGGCAATTGCTCGCCCGCGGCCTGGTGCGGCCGGGGCCTTTGGCCCTGGGCATCGCGGCTGAGGTCGATGGCGCTGTTCTGAACGCCGAGGGTCAGCCCGCCCGCCGCCTGTTTGCCATGGGCCCGCCGTTGCGCGGAGTGTGGTGGGAAAGTACTGCCGTCACCGATGTGGCAAGCCAGGCCAAGGCGTTGGCCGAGCGGCTGGTGCGTTAGTCGTCCATTCAACACACCGCGCAGTCAGCGCGATGTTTGGCGCTCAGCCTGATGAGTGGTGAAGAGCGTTTGTGTACGCCGACTTGCCTTTGCTTTTGTAGGAGCTGGCTTGCCAGCGAAGGCGGCCGGCCGGTCGACCTGATTGCCCATGGCAAAAAAACCGCGCCCCCCACCCGAGGCCGCGGTTTTCCATAGGGTTGAAGCCGGCCCCATCAACCAACGTGGCCAATGGGGCGCGGGCTCAGTTGGCGATCACCGGCACCGTTCGCACGGAGCCTTGGGACGAGGTGATCGTCGCGGTCGGGTTCGCCGACGGAACGACTGTGGTGGTGTTGTTCACCGTCAACCGCCAGCGACCGTTCCCCGGTACGGTGGTGGTGCCCAGGGTGACCAGTCCGCTCGGAGTGGTCACCTTGATGGTGATGGTATTGCCGGTGGTCACCGATGATGTGCCGGCAAAGTTCCAGGTGAAGCGGTTATTGTTGCGGGCGCTCACCGTTGCGGTGGTCACTGCGAAGGTTTCCGCAACAGGCCGTGGCGAGACCTGCACCGTGACCGTGGCCGGGGATGTCGACAGGGCGCCGAAGCTGTCCCGGGCGATGTAGGTGAAGGTCGTGGTGAAGGCCGTGGTCACGGTGGCCGGTGGGGTGTAGGTGAGCACTGTGCCGTTACTGCTGACGGTGCCGGTACCTGCCGCGGGTTGAGTGAAGCTGTCGACCGCAAGCGGCACGTTGCCTTCCGGATCGGTGTCGTTGGCCAGCACGTTGATCGGAATCGCCACACCCAGTGTCGTGACAGCATCGGCGACTGCCACCGGCGGCCGGTTTGGTGCCACGGTAATGGTCACGATTGCCGCTGTCGTCGAGGCCAGGCCTTTGGCATCCTGGGCCTTGTAGGTGAAGGTTGTGGTCAGCGGCGCGTTGACGACAGCGGGAGGGGTGTAGACCACCGCCGTAGTGCCGCTCAATGCCACGGTGCCCTGGCCGGCGGCCGGTTGGGTCAGCGCGGTAATGCTCAGCGGCGTATTGCCGTCCGGGTCCCTGTCGTTAACCAGCAGATTGAGGGTGATCGGCACGCCGAAGCTGGTGCTGGAAGTATCGGCGACCGAGATTGGAGCCTGATTCGCGCCGGTGTCCGGTGCAGTGCCGACGACTACGACCGGCTCGGTGTCACTGCCACCGGCGGCGGACTTGACCGTCACGGTTGCAGGGGGTTGGCTCAGGTCAGCCGCCGTCAGGCGTTGCAGGGTGCCGGTTTTCGACAGCCGTCCGTAACCCTGGGCGACCATGTCCGGTACCACCACTTCGTCGGTGGAGGTGGCTTCGATCAGCAGGCTGTGGTTGCTCCAGTCGTAACGAGCGGTCTGGATTTTCACCACGTCCGAGAGCTTGCCCGATACCGCCGTCGGGCGGGTGGTCCCGGCGGGGTCAGTGGCGGTGACCACCACGACCGCAGGCACGGTTCCGTCAGTCAGCAGATGCTGGCCAAAGAACACGCCGTTGTTATCGCCCGGCATGTTGGTCAGGCAAGGCGACACAGGCGGACCGGGCACCAGGGCAATGCTTTCGCGAAAGCACAGGGTCGAACCGTTGGCGGCCTGGGCAAACACTTCGACCCGGGTGTTGTTGCCGCCCGTGCCGGCTGTACGGCGGTAGGTGGCTCGGCTCATGTCCACCGCGGTTTGCGCGCGGTTGTCGAGCACCTTGCCGGACAGGGTGAAGAGATTGGTCTGAAGGGTCCCGGCCGGACCCTGGATGCGCACGAAGTTGGTGTTGTTGGGGCTGCCGGTCACGGCTTCGGTGAGGTTCGGGTCGCCGACGAAGGTTTCGATGGCGCCGGTGTCCGGGTTCACCTCGGTGTAGGGACCGTTGACGCTGCGCAGGAATGGTCCGATCGCACCGTTGACTGCACCGCTGAAAACCCCCGGTGCGCCGATGCCGATGTCCCTGGTGATGTTGATCGCACGACGGCCGGGGGTGGTGACATTGACCGTTTCCACGCCATAGGGATGGGTAATGGTGTAGGTCCCGGCAGTGGGAATGTTCACCCGCATGCGGATCCGCGCGAAGCTGATCTGGTCGCCGTCGACCGGGTTGCCGCCGGCAAACGCAGCCTCGATCCCGGCGACATAGGCGTCCATGCCATAGCCCGCGGCGTTGTCGGGGATGCTGGTTTCGGCGAGGAACCAGAAGGCTTCGTCCGGCCAGTTGTCCGGGAACACCATCGGCAGGCTGTCGTCGAAAATGCCTGGTGTCGGCAGCAGGGTGCACATGTAGGCCGGCGGCACACTGGCGGGCACCCGCGAGCTGGCGGCGCGGGACTGGCACAGCTCCATCGACAACAGATTGTTGTCCTGATACCAGATCGGGAATTTCCCGGTGGCAAAGGTGTACGGGCCGGGATCGACGGCGGCGAGTTGCGCGAGAGCACCGCCGGACAGCGATAGAGTCAGTCCCAGGGCGTTGAGCGCCAGGCGTGGCCATTTGTTCATGATGCCTCCTGATGAGGATCCGGGCATGTGAGCGTTCATTGCACGATGACCACTTCTTCGGTATCGCTGCCGCCATTGGATGACGTCACGCGAACCTGTGCTGGCGGTATCGGCGAGATGCCGGTGGCCAGGCTTTTCACGGCGCCGTCGCCACTCAGGGCGCCGATGGCGATACCGGTGCCGGAGGTGGCGGTGAGCACCGGTGGCGATGTTTCATCGCTGGTCGAGGCGACGATGGTGATTTGCCCGGAGCTCAGGCTGTATTCGGCGCGTGAGATCGTCACCAGGTCGGTCAGTGGCATGGGCAAAGTGGTCGGCGTGCTGCTGGCGATGGCCAGGTGGTTGTCGGCGGTCACCTGCAAGGTGGCTGGCAGCGTCGGATTGTTCGGCGACTGCGCATACCAGTGGCCGGTGGTGTTCGCTTCGCTGAAGTTCAGGACCGGGTTGTTGCTGGCCAGGGTCACGGTGGCCGGTGGCGGCGGGGCCATCACGAACACATCTTGCTGGGCCACGGGGGCGCTGGCGCCGGCCTGTCGTGAGTAGGTGCTGCGCTCGGCGATCACCGGGGTTGGCCGGACCACTGTCGACAACTTGCCGGATACGGCGAAGAGGTTGGTGCGCAAGTCCAGGCCATTGGGGCCTTCGATGCGCACGTAGTTGGTGTTGAAGGGGCTGCCGGTGACGGCTTCGGCGAGGTTCGGATCGCCGACGAATTGTTCGGCCTGGCCAGTGGCCGGGTTGGTCTCGGTGTAGGGACCGTTGACGCTGCGCAGGAACGGCCCGACGTCGCCCTTGAGCGCGCCGTCGTAGGTTTTCGGCGCACCAATGCCGATGTCCCGGGTCATGTTGATCGCCCGTCTGCCCGGGGTGTCGACGTTGAACACTTCGACACCGTAGGGGTGGGTGATGACGTAGGTGCCGGCGACGGGCACGTCGATGCGAATACGGATACGGGCGAAGCTGATCTGGTCGCCTTCCAGCGGATCACCGCCGCTGAAGGCAGCTTCAAGCGCCGATATATAGGTCAGGTCAATGCCCCGGGCGGCATCGACGATGGTCGTTTCGCCGGTGGCCCAGAACGCTTCGTCGGGGAAGTTGGTCGGGAAGACCAACGGTTGGGTGTCGTCGAAAATGCCGGGATTAGGGATCAACGAGCACATGTATGTCGGGGCGCCCGGTGCGCTGGCAACCCTGGAACTGACAGCCTTGGATAAACACAGGTCAAGGGTGCGGCCGTGAGTGTCCTGATACCAGGCGGCGAAATTGCCATTGGCTGGCAGGTAGGGACCGGGGTCTACGGCAAACAGCGCTGCCTGGGCAGTACCTTGGGCTAGAGCGGTCACGACCAGGGTGGTCGCGATTTTGCACAGTAAAGGGTGCATGAGTATTCCCTCTATCGAAGTACCTGCCCCTTGGGGCGGGTCAGTTGGCAGGGAGTTTGGCAACTTCCATACCAATCAGCGAAAACGCCCGTGAAGCGCCCGGAGTAAAGGCGTTGGCGCAGTCACGGGCGATAGACCGGGAAGTTCGGGAGCGGGCAGCTATCCCCAACTTTGGGGGTAGACGGGATGGCGGGGCGGGGGGGATTGCAGTCCCCAGGTTCGGGCAAACGGCTATGAGTGGGCTATAAACCTATAGGGGGTTTTCGGGAACCGTGTCCATGAACTCAATGACCAAAGTGCTTGTGACCGAAAGCGAAGCCCGCTTGAACACGCGCAAGCGACCGTTCGATCTGCTGCGCTGGTTTTCGCTGGTCAGCATGGTGGTGATCGGCATGGTGGCGGTAGCGCTGGGGGCAGTGTCCTCGCAGTTCGTGATTACCGAAAGCGTGCAGCGCGATGCGCTATTGACGTCGCAATTCATTCAGTCGATTGCCTTGACCGAGTTGCGCCATGTGTCGATTCCCAACGCCCCGAGCATGGGGGAGTTGCTCGACCCACGAAACGACCAGGACTTTCCTGGCGTCGACCCGCTGTCACGTGCCGATTTCCGTGCTGATTTCCTCGACCATATCGAACATTTGCCGGACGTGACCCTGGCCAGCATCTATGCCCCCGACCGCAGGGTGATCTGGTCGACCAGCCCGGGCTTGATCGGCGCCACGATTTATGGCGATGAAGACCTCGACCGGGCATTCAGTTCCCGGCTTCCCGTGTCGGGCAGTTACCACGATGTGGACAAGTCCCGCATGGAACAGAAGTTTCTGAAGGCACCCAAATTCATCTTCATCGAAAACTACATTCCACTGTTCGACGCCGATGGCAGCACCGTCACGGCGATGGTCGAGATTTACAAGGAACCGCAGGACCTGATCAACCGCATGCAGCGCGGCCTGGTGCTGATCTGGCTGGCGACCGCCCTGGGCGGCGGTCTGATTTACCTGGGCCTGTACTGGATTGTGCGGCGGGCGGCGATCCTGCTGGCAACGCAGCAGAAGCAATTGATCACCAACGAAACCTTTGTGGCGCTGGGGGAGGTGTCCTCGGCGGTCGCCCACAGTCTGCGCAATCCGTTGGCGAACATCCGCTCAAGCGCCGAGCTGGCGATGGAGTTCGACAGCGGTCCGGCACACGGGGCCATCAACGACATCATTAGTCAGGTCGATCGCATGTCGAAATGGGTACGGGAGTTGCTCCAGTCTCTGCGACCGCTCAATGACGAGGCGGAACCTGTGAACCTGGTGGCGGCCCTGCATGACAGCCTGATGGCTTACGAGCTGCAGATCAACAAGGCCAGGATCAACGTGGTGTTCGAGCCGGACCAGACGCCCATGGTCCTGAGTCAGCAGGTGCAACTGACCCAGATCCTCAACAGCCTGCTGTCCAACGCGCTGGAAGCCATGGACGACGGCGGCACCCTGACCATCCGGATCGAACCTCGCGATGCCCGGCGCGTCAGCGTGAGGGTGAGCGATACCGGCAAAGGCATGAGCAAAGAGCAGCGCGCCATGGCTTTCCGGCCATTCTTTACCACCAAGCAGGGTGGGCTGGGCGTCGGGCTGGTGCTGGTCAAGCGGATCATGGAGCGTTTTGGCGGTGCGGTGACCCTGGAAAGCCGTGAAGGCGAGGGCACCACTGTCCGCCTGTTGTTTAATCTGGCCCCCTGAAAATGGGGATTAACTGTCCCCATTAGCGGGTTTCAATCCCCGGCCATTTCATGGTCATGGCACATGGATGTTGATAATTCATTGTTTTGTCGAGTGTTAGTTCTTTTGTGTAAAGAAATTACTTAATTGGCGAGGTCCTTGCAGAATTACCTTCACCCTCCCTTCACGACATTGAGGCGGCTGGTGATGGAAAAAAAGCGCAGTGCAACGAAGATTTCTTCGATTTGCCTGATGGGGTCAAAGGCTCACGCCACACCATGTGGATGGAAAACACTCTGCCGTCTGCCGTGCAGGCCGGTTTCAATCCCCCCACCAACCTTCCTCACTGGCGACGGCTTCGGCCCTGAAGTGATCGTCAAGCAATGAAACAGGGAGGGTGTCGACATGAACATGAAAATGCTTGCACCACGCTCACGAGCCTTGGGCATGCACCTGGTGCTGATGGTGGTGACCGGTTTGCTGGCCAGCCAACTGCTGGTCGCCAGCCAGCCAACGTCGACGCCCGCACCTGCTCCTGCATCCACTGCCGAACCCGCTGTCGTTGAAGACAACACCCCGTGGGGTGGCAACTATTTCCCCAACACCCTGCTGACCGACCAGGACGGTCAACAGCTGCGTTTTTTCGATGACATGATCAAAGGCAAGGTGGTGGTGATCAACTTCATCTTCACCTCGTGCAGCGACTCCTGCCCCCTGGAAACCGCGCGCCTGCGCCAGGTGCAAAAACTGCTGGGGGATCGGGTCGGCAAGGACATCTTCTTCTATTCCATCAGCATCGACCCCTTGAGTGATACCCCCGAGGTGCTCAAAGCCTATGCGCAACGCTTCCAGGTCGGGCCGGGCTGGAAATTCCTCACCGGGGAGTTCGCCGATGTCACCGAGCTGCGCAAGAAACTGGGGCTGTTCATCGAAGGCGTCGATAACGGGCGCAACAAGGACCACAATCTGAGCCTGATCATCGGCAACCAGGCAACGGGCCGCTGGATGAAATCCTCGCCGTTCGAAAATCCGTGGATTCTGGCCGATCAACTGGCCAATACCCTGCAAAACTGGAAGCAGCCCAGTGTGGAAGAAAGCTACGCCAATGCACCAGAGATCCGCCCGCCGAGTAATGGCGAAGAGCTGTTTCGCACCCGTTGCGCGTCTTGCCACAGCCTCGGTCCGCTGAACGGGCAGGGCCTGGGCATGCGCAGCATCGGCCCGGACCTGATCGGCGTGACCCATCAGCGCGATCCGGCCTGGCTCAACCGCTGGATCCGCGAACCGGATCGCATGCTCGCGGAAAAGGACCCGATTGCGATGGAATTGTTCGATCGCTACAACAAGATCCCGATGCCCAACTTGCGGCTCGATGAGCACTCCGTCCAGTCCATCATCGAATTCCTGCAAGAAGAAACTGACCGTCAGCATCCGCCAGCCGTCAGTGGTAACGAGGAGCCTGAGCATCATCATTCGGTCGCGCAACCCGACATGACCCAGGTGCAATAGCGGCGAAATAGTTATGTGGGCCAGCCAATTGCTATCAATGTTACCTACACTGACTTGATACCCGGCTGGAAAGGCTCGATTTCAAAGACTCAGGACACAGCCATGCAGATACTGGAACAACAAAAAGTAGCTGCGCCGCCGGCTCCGGCAGTACCGGGCAAGGGCTGGCGGCCGCGGTTCAATTTGCTGCGCTGGTTCTCCCTGGCAAGCTTTTTCATCATCGCCGTGGTGGCGCTGGGGCTGGGTTACATCTCCACGCGCTTTGTAGTCGATGAAAGCCTCGAGCGCGATTCGATGCTGACTGCGCAGTTCATCAAAGCCATTGGCGAGGCCGAAATCCGTCATGCCAGGATTTCACCGGACAGAACCATAGGCGAAATGCTCGACCCGCGTCTGGACCATGCCGATTCCGACATCAACCCCGAAGCCCGGGCCTCCGCGCGCTTTGAGTTTCTCGACCATGTGGAGCATTTGCCGGACATAATGCTGGCGACGGTGTACGCCGAGGACCGCACCGTGGTCTGGTCGACAAACTCCGAGTTGATCGGCATACGCATCGAAGACAACAAGGAGCTGGATAAATCCTTCCAAATGAAATCGCCGGTGTCCACCCGCTACCACGAGATCGATGAGGAACGCCCCGAGCAGCGCCTGCTGCGTGAGCCGGAACACCTGTTCGTCGAGAACTACATTCCGATGTTCAATGCCGACAGAAGCAAAGTGATTGCCATGGTGGAGATCTACAAGGAACCGGTGGACCTGGTGGCGCGCATCCAGCGCGGCTTCAAGGCGATCTGGCTGGCCACCCTGATCGGCGGGGCGGTCATTTACCTGGGGCTGTTCTGGATCGTCCGGCGCGCGGCGATACAGCTGCAGAACCAGCAGAACCAGTTGATCGCCAACGAAACCTTTGTCGCCTTGGGGGAAATGTCCTCGGCGGTCGCCCACAGCCTGCGCAATCCACTGGCGAACATCCGTTCCAGCGCCGAACTGGCCCAGGACATCGCCAGCCAGACCGCACAGAAAAACATTGGCGACATCATCAATCAGGTCGATCGCATGTCGCGCTGGGTCCGTGAATTGCTGGTGTCGTTGCGGCCGATGAATGACGACTTTGAAACGGTTGACCTGGTGCTGGCCCTCGATGACACCTTGAGTGCCTTCGAGTCCCTGATCAAGCGCTCGAACGTCGAAGTGCGTTTCTCTCCTGTCAGCGTGCCACAGGTCGTCAGCCAACAAGTGTTGCTCACGCAGATTCTCAATAGCCTGTTTGCCAACGCACTGGAAGCCATGCCCAAGGGGGGCGTGTTGACGATCGAGATCGATTCTTCTGTGCCCGGCGACTTGAGCATGATCCTGACCGACACCGGCAAGGGGATCTCCAAACAACAGCAACAAATGGTCTTCAAGCCGTTTTTCACCACCAAGCAAGGCGGTTTGGGTGTGGGCCTGGCCCTGGTCAAGAGGATAATGGAGCGTTTTGACGGCTCGGTCGAACTGACCAGCCGGGAGCAGGAAGGAACCCGTGTTTGTCTCAATTTCAAAGTGGCAACGGGAGGAGCGTATGGAGCACAGCATTCTGCTGGTCGAGGATGACGAAATTCTCGCCGAGAATATTCAGAATTACCTGGAGCGCAAGGGCTTCGAGGTGACCGTTTGCCACTCGGCCGAAGATGCACTGGAGCAATTGGGCTCCTTCGCTCCTGACGTGGTACTGACCGACAACTCGTTGCCGGGCATGAGTGGCCACGACCTGATCCAGAAGCTGCGTGTCATCGCGCCGGATCTGAAAGTGATCATGATGACCGGCTACGGCAACGTCGAAGACGCCGTGGCGGCGATGAAAGAGGGCGCCTTTCACTACGTCACCAAACCGGTGGCCCTGCCGGAGCTCAAGCAGCTGCTGGACAAGGCACTGGCCACCGACCGCATGGAGCGCACGCTGTCGTTTTACCAGGAGCGCGAGGCCCAGAAGTCGGGGTTGCAGGCGCTGATTGGCGAGTCGGCCCCGATGATGTACCTCAAGGGCACCATCAGCCAGTTGCTCGACGCCGAACGGCGGATGGCCAACAGCGATCTGCCGCCGGTCCTGGTGGAAGGCGAGACCGGCACCGGCAAGGAACTGGTGGCCCGGGCCTTGCATTTCGACGGCTCGCGCGCCAAAGGCCCGTTCATTGAATTCAACTGCGCTTCGATCCCGTCCAATCTGGTGGAGTCGGAACTGTTCGGCCACGAGAAGGGCGCCTTCACCGACGCCAAGGAACGTCGCATGGGGCTGGTGGAAGCGGCCGATGGCGGCACGCTGTTCCTCGATGAAATCGGTGAAATGGACCTGCTGTTACAAGCCAAGCTGCTGAAACTGCTGGAAGACCGGACCATTCGCCGGGTCGGTTCGGTGAAGGAGCGCAAGGTCGATCTACGGGTGATCAGCGCCACCAACTGCAATCTCGAGCAAATGGTCCAGCAAGGCAAATTCCGCCGCGACCTGTTTTTCCGCCTGCGCATCATTTCGATCAAGGTGCCGCGCCTGTATGCCCGTGGCAACGATATCCTGCTGCTGGCCCGGCACTTCCTGGCGCTGCATGGCAAACGCTACGGCAAGCCGAACCTGCATTTCAGCAATCAGGCTGAAGAGTTGCTGCTCAGCTACAGCTGGCCGGGCAACGTGCGGGAATTACGCAACATGCTGGAGCAAACCGTATTGCTGGCGCAAAGCGATACCATCGCCGTCCATCAGTTGAACGTCTGCCTGAGCCTGGTGGATGAACCACCGATGTTTCATCCCGAGCAGCAACATTTCAGCGAGCCACGTCCGGCCAACGGTAACGGTAGCGAATCCATGAACCTGCCGGAAGTGGAGCGTGACATGGTGCGCAAGATGCTCGACAAAACCGACTGGAACGTCACCAAATCGGCACGCCTGCTCGGTCTTAGCCGGGACATGTTGCGCTACCGGATCGAAAAGCTCGGCCTCGCCCGCCCGGACAAACGCCAGTGCTAGGGGGCGTTTTCAATTGGTTACCCAATGCGGTGGGGAAACCAATTGAGAGCGCCCCCTGGTGCTCACTGCAGCACCGGGCCCTGCCTCATGCAGGACTGCACGCAACCGGAGTCCTGGACTTCCTGGTTCACGTAGACGCCATGTTCCGGATCGTAGGTGCGGACAAACACGCGAACCGTGGCGTCGGCCACGGTCGGCAGGCGCGAGTCGTAAAACACGTGCTCGCTTGAAACCGGAATGAATTCCCCGGGCGCGGTCGGGATGTACGAACCCGGCGGTACGGTGCTCATGGACGGTGGTACGGGGTGGGCGAAGGGTTGGTCGGCGCCGTAGTAGTTGAATTCACTGCTGTAGTTGGTGGCGGGCATGTCGTCGGCGTGGGCGACGGCGGTCGCGCTCAGGCAGACGGCGAGCAACAGCGTCAGACTGGATTTGTTCATGGCAACACCTGCGCAATCGGTTTAATCACATGTCCCCAAGGTCATTAACTATAGCTGCCGCCGTGGGCAGCCGTTGGCGCTGTGCGGATTACAAGTTCGCAACACTTGCCAGGATAAGGTTGAACTAGACTCCGGTCGGTCAAATCGATGACCCGAACCCTGGAGCGTGCAATGGAACTGCCGACAAAAGAACAAGCCATCGCCAGTAACCGCGAGGCCTGGAATGACTCCGCCCGTCACCACAAAGACTCAAGCGAATGGCAATCCTTGTCGAAGGACGTGGCTCACGCGGATTTCTCCTGCCTGGATGACACCTTGACCGCCTTGCTGACCCAGACGGGTGTCGACGGCAAGGAGGTGGTGCAACTGGGCTGTAACAACGGACGCGAAAGCCTGTCGCTGTTTGCCCTGGGCGCGCGCAGCGTGGTGGGCGTCGACCAGTCTGAAGCGTTTCTCGAGCAGGCACGAGAACTGGCGTCCCGCTCGCCCCATGCGCCGCAATTCATCGAAGCGGACATTCACCACTTGCCTGCGCAACTGCAGGAGCGCTTTGATCTGGCGCTGATCACCATCGGCGTGCTGAACTGGATGCCGGACATCGGCGAATTCTTGCGCCATGTGGCGCGCACGCTGAAACCGGGTGGCTCGCTGGTGGTGTACGAAACTCATCCGTTCCTGGAAATGTTCGACCCCGAGGCAATCGATCCTTTTCGCCTGGCCAGTTCATACTTCCGCCGCGAACCGTTCGTGCAGCACGAACCGATCGTCTACGAAGGCAAGGTCGAACAACCGTCGGCCGCGTCCTACTGGTTCGTCCACACCCTGGGCGACCTCTTCAGTGCCGCGATTGCGGCAGGGTTGCAGATCCGTCACTTCAAGGAGTATCCGCACTCCAATCGCGAAGAACTCTATGACCGCTATCAGCAGCAGGTGGCGCAGTTGCCGTTGTGTTTTACGTGGGTGGTGGTGAAACCAGCGACATAACGCGCAGAATCAAATCAGAGATTTGAGTGATTGACGGTGTGCCCTGGCTGCGCGCAGAGGTCTATGCCCAGGGCATGAATGACCTTCAGGACCGTATCGAAACGTGGTTTTGCTCCCGGCGCGAAGGCTTTGTAGAGGCTTTCGCGACCCATTCCCGAGTCTTTGGCTATCTGTGTCATGCCACGGGCTTTTACCACATAGCCGATAGCGCGAAGAAACTCCTCATTGTCACCGTCTGCCAGTACCTGAGACAGATACTCGCTAATGGCCTCATCACTGTCGAGCAGCGCCGCCATGTCGAAAGTAGTCAAAGTCTGGCTCATGGTTAAACCTCCTTTGCCATTTTTTTTGCGCGTTTGATATCGGCGGTTTGAGATGACTTGTCACCTCCGGCCAGCAGGACAATGACGACACCACCTCGCATCGTGAAGTAAACCCGGTATCCGGCACCCACGTCTACGCGCATTTCAGAAACGCCATCACCGACAGCCTTGTTGTCGCCAATAGCCATGGAGCAAAAAGCGGCATAAACACTGTAACCGGTGTCCGGGATTACCTGACCAGTTCAGCTTGCTCGCGAAAAACCTGAGAGCACCGCGGGGTGTCAGGCTCCCCGCGTCATCGTTGACCTCCATCGCGAGCAAGCTCGCTCCTACAGGCTTTTCCAAGTGACCCGCCGTAAGGGCGGAACCATTAGAGGCCGTTACCGCAGCAATGGATATGTACACCTGCAAAAATCCACGCCGCCTGCCACACCGCCATCGCGAGCAAGCTCGCTCCCACAGGGATTGCGGATTACTCCATAACGACCCGCGCACGGTGAGGCGCAGCATCGCGGGCAGCGGTATAGGCCACCCGCGGCACACCCGCCAAGCGCTGTTCCAGCAGTGCACTCAAAGACTCTCCCGGTTCCAGGTAGGCATCGCCGAAGTCGGCGCCGAGCTGGTTCGGGTGGGCGACGATTTCCAGCAGTCCGTCGGGTGGCGGCTCGGCGTTGCGCAGATCCACCGGGGTGCACACGTAGTCGGCGGTGGCGCCGGCCAGGTTGCTCAGACGACGGTTGAGCAGGTCCTTGAACACGCGCTTGGGCAGGCTGAGGTTTTGCCCCAGGTTGCGCGCCAGACGCACCGGTACCCCCTGGCGGGCGGCGAAGCGCGCGACGATCTCACCGATCGGCCAGATGTTGTGCACGTGTTGATGGGAGTCCAGGTGGCTGGGGCGCAGGCCGTTGTCCAGGCAGCGCTGCCACTGGGCTTCGAGTTCTTCCAGTACGGCGTGGCGATCCCGGCGCCCGAGCCAGAGGCGGGTGCGGGACAGGTTGAGATCGAACACGCCGGCAGCGTCGCAAAACGTCGGGCGTTGCACAATGCTCTGGCTCAATGGACGGCCGTAGGTCAGGTTGAAGTGCAGGCCGATGCGGCCTTCGAGCAACGGATGCCGGGCCATGGCACAGGCCGCTTCGAACGCCGGCATATTGGCCATGGCGGTGGCGGAGCTGATGAGCCCGGCCTGGAACGCGCCCAGGATCACCGCGTTTTCGCAGGCACTGAGGCCGAAATCGTCAGCGTTGACTATCACTTGCCGAGGCATGTTTACCCTCCTTGAGGTTTTCCGTAGGCGCAGGCGTTTTGACGACAGGTGTCGCGCCGGGTGTCGGGGTGGCGACTGCGGCCGCCGCGCGCCGGGCGCGCCATTGCTGCAATCGGGGTTTGAAGCGTTGCCAGACCCGCAAGGCCAGCCCCAGCACCAGACCGCCTGGACGCCAGGAGTAAAAACTCCAGCGCCAGTGTTCCAGTTGCCCGGTCATGCGTTCGTGCAGTTGATGGCTTGAGTTTTCCAGGCTGACCCGTGACGCATCGATCCACTGCCAGTGGTCTTCCAGGCCCCAGCGAATCCACTCATCGAGTAGCACCCGGCCGCTGCCCAGGTCGGCATATTGCGGCAGGAACGCCAGGTTGTAGTCGTACAGTCGGCCCTGTTCCAGCAAGCCGAGGCGATAGCTGATGCAGCGCCCCTCCAGCTCCAGCACCACCACGCGCACCAGGCCCCGGGCCGCGAGGGCGGTGAAGGCGCGGTCCATCCACTGGCGATGACGGGCATCGGAAAAGATCCCGACCCCTTCATCACCTTTCCAGCTCACCGCTTCGACTTCACTGATGTCCTGCAACAGCGGCCCCATGGTCAGGGCGTCGGGGGTAATCCGCCGCACCTGGGCCCCGCATGCGGCGATGCGTTTGCGCGCGCGGCGCAGTTTGTAGCGCGGGTCGCCGGAGACTTCCTGATGGTCGGCCTCGCTGATCAGGTGCACCGGCACCCGACAACTGAGGCGTTGTTCGGCGGTCGAACTCAGTGCCTGCCACGGTGCCAGGGCCTGCGCCGTGGAACCGGCCAGTTCGTTGAGTTGCAGCATGGCATGGGGCAGGTGTTGACGGATCTGTGTCAACGCCTTGCGCATAGCGTCGTCGTCCAGCCTCGTCAGCAGTGCGAGGCGGTCGGCGAGGGGATAGCCCAAATGATGCAGGACCCGAAACGGCAACCGCGCAAAGCGCTCCACGGACGCCACCAGCGGCAGGCACAGCGCCAGTTCGTCACCCTGCCAGCCGAGCAGCACATGCAACTGCTCGCCGGGCCTGAGTGCCAGTTCCGAAGCGTATAGCCAGGCCAGTTTGTTGAACGGCGTATGGTCCGTTACGCGCTGGCGCAACGCTTCGTAAGCTGCTATCGGAAAGTCGTCGGTACACAGCGAAGTGCGCCATTCGAATCGTGCAGACATAAGATCAGCTCGCCTCGGCGGGAACAGGAGAGGGTGCCGGTTTGCGCAAGGCATCCAGGCGTGAACCGCTGTAGCGGGTTTCGCGGAAGAAGCGCCAGCCGAACAGGTGATAGATGTTCATGATCCGTCCTTGCTCGCGATACCCCATGCGGATGTGCAGCTTGAGCGCGGGAATGTTATGGGACTCGCAGATATCCACCACTTTGTTGCAACCCTGATCAGCCATGGCTTTCCACAGGTTCAGCTGGAAATCGACCGACAGCGTGGTGCCCCGGTAGGCAGGAATCTGCTCGAGAGCGAACTCGAAGAACTCACCTGGCTTCACCGGGAACATGCAGCCGTAGTAATGACGGTCGAAATAATCGCGTGTACTGCCCCAGATAAAGGCCACGGCATCGCCGTTTTCATCCAGGTACATATGCCCGGTGTACCCTTCGCGGGCCAACTCGGCCATGGTGCCCACGCGATCGCCGAAGTGCCTGGCGAACGCCACGGCGTTTTGTGGGGTGATGGTTTCCAGTCGCAGCGGTGTATAGGGCCGAAGCTTGTGTGGCGGTACCGGGCTCGCCAGATCGCGCTCCATCCACAACAGTTCTTCGTGGAAAAACACGTAGTGTTTCCACAACTTGCCGACGGTGGCGCGCAGGCCTTTTTGCTTGATGTGATCGCTCAGTTTTTTCAGAACATTCATGTTTTTGACTCCTGACGGTGTTGGCCGTGAGTGGAGTGACTCAATGCGCGGCGAATCGTCCACGGGCAAAAATAAATGACGTTCATGAGGCGCTCCAGCTGAGGGCAAACAGGGTTTCCCCCGGTAAGTCGAAGCTGATGCGATCCTCCAGGCATTTGAAAGATGCGTCGCGACTGTGGTTGTCGGCGCCGAAATAGCGCAATGAGCCCAGGGGCAATGGACATTGCGCGCCGGCCAGGCTCACACGCTGCAAGCGTGAGCCTTTGTTGACGCCCAGCAGGCTGCGTTGCTGTCCGCCAGACATGGCCAGCACGTCAACCTCGAAGGCGTCGTTCTCCAGACGCATGACATCGTGTAGCCAATGCTGGCGGATGAATTGCTGCGCCAGGCCTACGGGCTTGAGCTCGTATTCATCCTTGCCGAGCGCACGCAACATGCCCTTGGGATACTCAGGTTCGTCGGCGGCCTGAAACCAGCCGAGCATGTCGAGCAAGCCGTCCTGGGAAGCATTGATGATGACCGAGGCCCACCATAACGAGGCGTAGTGGGTTTCCTGATCGTAAGGGCTGAGGCTGGCCCCGCTGGACATGTTGGTCTGGTCCAGCAACAAGGCTTTGCGCGGTCGTCCCTGGGCGTCGAGCCCCACCAGCTCTGCCGCTTTGCGTACGCTGTCGCGGTAGACGCGGGTCGCCAGCAGGTCGCGGACCATCCATTCGTGCCACGCCAGCGCATCGATCTTGTCGCCGGATTCGGCCAGCAAGCGACGGGCCCAGTCGATGCCGCGCTTGTCGGCGGCATTGTCGACGAACGGGCCATTGACGAACCGGGAGCTGGCCGGCATGGCGATGCGTACGCCGGCTTTGGCGTTGTCCGGGTTGCTGCGCACTTGCCAGGCCATGCTGTTGAAGAGGCGCTTGTAGGTTGCGTAGTCCGGGTAGTTGAGGTTCGGTTCGTCGGCAAAGCCGATGTAGTGCGTGCCTTTGCCGCCGAGTGCACGTGTGGCGGCGAGCCAGGCGTCGAGGCCGGCGTTGCTGGTGGCGTCGGCGCGCAGGTCGGCCTTGCGCTGACGGCCGGCCAGCAGGGTGATGTCCTGAGTGATGCCCAAGCGATCCTGATACAGCCGGCGGAACACGTCTTCGTAATGCGGCCGCGTCGCCATGATGTCGACCAGGCTGTAATAGGATCCGGCCTGTGGTTGCAGGGCATCGAGCACGGCGAAACTGGAATCCGGCAGTCGCGCATAGGGCAGGGCGATACCCAGGTTCGGGGTCTTGCCGAGCACGTCTTGGTGCAGCGTCAGCCGGGTCTGGCCTTCTTCTTCGCGCAAGGGTTTGAGCTGTTGCGGGTTTTGGGCGAACAGGTTGGCCGTGCCATCGAGCCAGAATGCAACCTTGCCGCTACCGCGCAGTTGCAAGCGCCAGACTTGATCGGTGGTGGCAACGGGCAACTCGACTTTGTCGAACTGCCAATAGGCGGGGTAAGGCTTGAGAGGCAGTGAAAGCTGTTGGCCGTCACTCACGCGCTGCGCTTGCAATGCGCCGACCCCGCCGTGGAATTTACCGGCCAGCACCGCGTGCTCACCGGCCGCGACCTTGAAGTACAACTCGTCACCGTCCCTGGGCTCGGCGCTGAAATGCACCTTGGCCGGGGCGAACAGTGCGACGGTGTGGTCGTCGTGCTCAACCGTATAACGGCGGAAGCTGTAGCCAGGAATTTCCAGCCGATAACTGGCGGCGCCCGGCGCCAGGTCCCAGCGTTGGCTACCGCTGGGCTCATTGGCGGCTATCAGTCGTTCGCTCTGGAGTTTTCCCTGGCCATCGAGCAGGTAGAGGTGTTCTTCGTTGGCTTGTGCCTGCCACGCCGGGGTCCAGAGCACGGTCAGGGTGTCGGGGCGGTCCGTTTGCAGGTACAGGCTGGCGTCGCGGATATCGGCCCAACGCATGGGCGCAGCTTCGGCGCCCAGCCCGAGGCCGAGACTCACCAGCAATAACAGGTGTTTCATGCCGATTTCCGTTGCAGCATCAGCAGCATTGGCGCGATGTCGCCGGGCAGGACGATGAGCGTTTGCCAGACCGGCACGTGGCTCAACCGGCAATACACCACTAGCAGCGCCAGGGTCACGGCCAGGTACGCGATAGAGGACGCGGCTGCGGCGCCGACGATGCCGTAGGCAGGGATCAGCAGCACATTGAGCGCCAGGTTGAGCAGGGCGCTGAGGCCCATCAACAACGAAATCGTGCCGGGCCGGTTTTTGCCCAGCAGGTCCAGGCGCAGAATGCTCATGTAGCACAGACCAAACAGGCCCGGCAGCAGCGCCAGCAACGCAGGGTAGGCAGGCTGATAGGCCTCGCCAAACAGCGTCACGATCAACCATTCACCGACCGCTGCCATGCTCAGGCAAGCGCCGAGCATCACCGTAGCGGTCAAGCGCAAGGCCAGTGGCGTGACTTTTTCGATGCCTTCCTCCTGTTGCAGCAGGCGCTTCATCAGCGGCGTGGTCACCGCTTCCGGAACGATCAGCAGCAACTCGGCGGCCGCGCTGGCCATGGCGTAGTGACCCAGCGCCGTGGTGCCGAGCAGGGCGCCGATGAACAGGTAGTCGGAGCGCAGAATCACTTGCTGGAACAGCAGGTCCGGATGGCTGCGGGCGCTGTAGCGCAGCAGTTCGTTTTGACTGGCGCGGTCCCATTGCAGGCTCAGCGGATGCTCGCGCTTGAGCCACACCCAACCGGCCAGCACCACCAGGCTGATCCCCGTCAGCCAACTGATCAGCGCGGCTTCCAGGGCCGCGCTTTGCCACATCCAGAACAGGGCAAGGAACACCAGCAGCGGCGCCAGCGACTCGATCAGGCGCAAGGCATTGAAGGCGACCACGCCGCCCGAGGCGTTGTGCAACGTCAGCAAGCCGCTTTTGAGCACGGTCAGCGGCACTGCC
Organism: Pseudomonas sp. A-B-19; assembly: GCF_019947515.1. Classification (NCBI taxonomy): domain Bacteria; kingdom Pseudomonadati; phylum Pseudomonadota; class Gammaproteobacteria; order Pseudomonadales; family Pseudomonadaceae; genus Pseudomonas; species Pseudomonas sp. A-B-19. The sequence goes on along the minus strand of NZ_JAGYGN010000008.1, from coordinate 133,001 downwards.
AGCAGCAACAGCCAGGCGAGCAGGCCCAATTGCACGGTGATGTCCAGTTCTTTGCCGAACTCGCGGGTCAGCGCCACCACCAGCAAGGTCAGCAACGCCGCCAGCAGACAACCGAACAGCAGCACCTGGCTGAGCAGCAAGCCCATCGGTCGCTGCTTGGCCGCCTGATAGCCCACCGCTGAATTCAAGCCGCCGCTGGTGGCGGCGCTGATCAGGTCAGGCAGGGTGTTGAGCAGGGCAAACAAGCCCCGTTCGCTGGGGCCGAGAATCCGCGCCAGTAATATGTTCCGCAGCAAGCGCAGGGCGATCATCGCCAGCTTGGTGCCCATGCTCAGGGCCAGGTGCCTGAGGTAGTTGCTGCGGCTCATGGACGTGCCCCACGGTAGATGCGCCAGGACAGCAACCCGGGATCGCGCGCGGTACGCTGGCTCACGCCGAAGCGTGGCAGGGCCAGCGGATCTTCGGCCCCTCGATATATACCGGTGCCGGTACCCAGGGCAAACGGGAAGTCATGCCTGGCCACCTGTTGGCGCACCCGCGCATCGTGGTCGCCATTGGGGTAGCAGTAAACCGGCAACGGCCGGTTGCAGCCGTGGAGCAGCGCGTCGCGACTGCGGCTCAGTTCTTCGTCCAGGCGTTGATCGTCGAGGCCGGTGAGGATGGCGTGGCTGGCACCGTGGGGGCCGAAGCGCACCAGGCCGGACGCTTCCAGGTAGCGCACTTGCTGCCAGTCCAGTGCCTGGGGCAACGACTCTTGCGGGCAGGCGTCGGTCAGGCGATTGAGGTCCAGCGGTGACAGGGTTTTCAGGCTCTGCAAAAAATTCAGCAGTGCGAGGCTGCGGCGTTGTTCATCCGGGTTTTCGCACAGTACCGGCAGCGGACGCCCAAGTTGCTGCAGGCATTCGATCAGATGCCGGCGTGCCGGTTCGCCATGGCTGTTCCACAGGGTTTCGCCGATGCTTTCCCACCAGAACCGTTGGCGGCTGCCGATGAAATCGGTGGACAGAAAGATGCTCGCCGGCACCTGGTGTTTTTGCAGCAACGGGAAGGCATTCAGCGCGTTGTCGCGCCAGCCGTCGTCGAAGGTCAGCGCCACTTTCGGCCGCTCCGAACGCGGCGTGCCGGGTTGCAGAATGTCCATCAGCGGCACGCAGTCGAAGTGTTTTTTCAACCACACCAGCAAGTGTTCAAAGGCCTTTGGCCCGACGCACAGTTCATTGCGATGGGGCAGTTCGGCGGCCTGGTCGCTGGCCAGCACCCGGTGCAGCATCAGGATCACCCCGGCGCCGTGCAGTTGGTTGCGCCCGACCGGGGAGTTCAGGTACAGCCAGCCACTGGTGCGTTTTAACAGTTGTTTGATCGCCACGGCACGCACCTCTCATCGATTTTGCTCGGGGTTCCATTGGGCGTAACGCTGCCCGCGCAGGAACTGCCACAGGCCGATGCTCATCCCGGCAAGGGTCACCAGGAGGAACGCGGCCAGGCGAAAGGGTTTGGGCAAGCGGTGTTGCGAATCCAGCAGGCCGGCAATGGCCATCGTGTAACCGAGCAGTTGTGCGATCAGGCTCAGGCGATAAAAGCCGTGGTCTTCCCACAGCCAGAAATTGCTCAGCAGCAACGGCAGCAACAGGATCGGCGCCAGCCGCCGGATCAGCTTGTGGCTGATCAAGGCAATCGCATACAGGCCGTGGGTCAGCGGATTCATCAGCGCCCGGCGCTCGGCCAGGCTTTGCAAGCCACCCACGGTGACGCGCTGACGACGGCGAAATTGCTTGTCAGCTTCGTCCACGCCCTGGTCGATCACCCGGGCCTGGGGCACGTAGACAATCCGCTTGAACGCCACTGGGGCGCAGGTGCTGATAAAGAAGTCGTCGTTGACCTGCGCCGGCACGTTCTGGAATAACTCGCGGCGCAGGGCGAGCAATGCGCCGTCGGCGGAGACCATGCAGCCGGTGCGGTTTTCCACGTAGCGCAGCCAGCCTTCGTAGTGCCGATACAGGCTGTCACCCACGCTCAAGCCCTTGCCGGTCACCGGGATCACCATGTGCCCGGCGCAGCCACCGACCTGCGGGTCGTTGAGCGGCGCGAGCAAATGGCCGAGGGTGTCGGTGGACCATTGGTTGTCGGCGTCGGTGAACACCAGGATCGCGCCGCTACTGATCGCGACCCCGGCATTGAGCGTCGCCGCCTTGCCCTGGCGGGGCAGGTCGAGCACGGTGATGCGCGGGTCCTCGACCCGGCGCGCGCAGGCCACTGTGTCATCGGTCGAGCCGTCACTGGCCAGGATGATGTGCAGCGAGCGGGCCTGATAATCCTGGGCCAGCACGGTGCGCAGTTTTTCTTCGATATGCCGCGCTTCGTTGTGCGCGGCAATCACGATGCTCACGTCCATCGGTTGTGCCGGTCCATGGCGCGGTGCCGGGTAAAACGGTGCCAGCAAGGTCAATAACAGGGGATAACCAAGGTAGGCGTAAACCGGTAGCAACAGGCACAACCAGTAAATGAATTCAGCCACGGGCGGGCCTCCTGGCATTCCAATGACAAAGGCTGAGGATGAACCCGGCGCCAGCCAGATGCAGGCGCACCCAGTGCAGGCCCCAGAGTTGCAGGGTCAGGAGCGGGTCGCGGTGCCTGGCACTCTGACGCAGGCTCAGGGCCAGGGCGGGCAGGACGGTCAGCAGCAGCATCAGCAGCGAATGCTGGGGGAAACCGTCGAACAGGGCGGAAATAGCCATGAAATCGATCACCCAGGCGGCAATCGACAGCAGCGGAAAGCGTAGCAAGCGCAGGCTCGGTCCATGGGTGCGCAGCAGTTGCAGATGACTGCCCTGGCGCCACAATTCCTTGCCCATCCATTCCCGCCAACTGCATTCGTAGCCCCAATGCAGCGCCACGCTTTGGTTGACCGAGCGCAGCTTGGCACCGGCGTCGACCAGGCGCATGGTCAGTTCCTTGTCCTCGCCGGTGCGCAGTTGTTCATTGAAACCACCGACCTTGTCGAACCAGCGACGACGCATCAGCAGGTTGCAAGTGGGCAGCCATTGCGCAACATGCAGCGGCTGCGTATCGGGGCGCAAGGTGCGGCGCTGCCAGGCGTCGGCGTACCACGGCGCTTCGGCCGGGGTGTGCAGGTCCAGACCGATGACATCGCCCTGGCCGCCGGACTCGAGGTCGAACAACAGCTTGAGCCAGTTCTCGGGCATCTCGACGTCGGCATCGATAAAGGCCAGCCACTCACCGCTGGCGACCGCCGCTCCGCGATTGCGCAATGCGCCGATGAGCAGGCCGGGCAGGACCAGAACCTGGGCACCAAGCTGCCGGGCAATGTCCGGGCCCTGGTCGTCGGAGCCGTTGTCGAGCACGATCAACTCGCATTCGACGTTGGCCGCCTCGGCGGCATGCCGTGCCGCGAGCAGGGTCCGGGCGATGTGCTGTTCCTCGTTGTACATCGGGATGATGATACTGATGCGGTTCATGCCTTGACCTCTTTGTGCGGGGCTTCTTCGGCTTTCGTGCGCAGCACGCCGGTCAACGCGAGCATGATCCACAGGTACTTGTGGTTCGGCGCGCTGAGGAACATCAGGAACAACGTCAATGACAGAAAGCTCATGCCCAGGTGGGTCATCAGATCGGCCTGATGCCCGTCTCCTCGCAACAGCCAGATGCGGCGGGCGCGGATCAGGTTGTACAACCCCAGGGCCAGCATGCCGACGAACATCAGGCCGGCGGGTATCCCCAGTTCACTGAAGATCTCCAGGTAGGTGTTGTGGGCGCGGCGGTACAGGTCGTCGGTCTTGCCGCTGAGGGCAAAGGTCTTGGCATAACCGGTGTGGGCGTAGTGCAGCGGGAACGTGCCGGGGCCGGTGCCGAGCAAGGGGTTCTCGGCGATCATGGCGCTGCCGACCACAATGTAGGAGGCGCGACGGCCCAGCGACGCGTCCTGACTCTTGGCCCCGGAGCTGAGGATGCTCAGCGACTGGATGCGCGCCACGTAACTGGCCGGCATCGCATACAGCCCAAGCGCAATCACAATCGTCAGGCCGAGCATGGCAAAGCCCAGGTGGCGTGGACGAATATGTGGCAACTGCGCGCGGTAGTGCCATGTGCCGATCAACAGGCTGAGGAGCAACACCACCAGCCCCGAACGGGATTCAGTCTTGGTCATGCCGGCCAGCAGCACGAGGGCACAGCCCCCCCAGAACAACCGGTGCAACCGGTTCGGGCTGCGCACCACCAGCAACAGTGCCATGGGCACGGCGAAGGCGATCATCAGGGCAAATTCGTTCGGGTCGTTGAGCATGCCGGACGCACGGCCTTCGTCCTGGTATTTGGCTGAGAACATCGCCATGGCGCAGGTCACCGCGACACTGACGGCAACCAGTCTGGCGAACATGTCGAGGTTCAACTCACGCCCGACCAGCAGGGTGATGACAAACAGAATCAGGCCGACGCTCAATTCGCGCAGGTGGCCCAGGGACATGTCCATGTTGTCGGTGTTCAACAGGCTCAGCATGTACAGCACCATGAACCCGACCAGCAAACGCCAGATATTGCTGCGCAGGCGCTCGGACGGCAGTTGGTGAATCGCCAGCTGCAGCATCAGGATCAGCGCCAGTGAAGCCCCGAGGAACTTGGAGCCCGACAACGCGCTGTCCTTGAACAGGCCCTCGAAAGGCAGGATGGCGACAATGCCCAGCAGGCCCCAGGTCGGCTTACGGTACAGCACCGCGACACCCACCAGGCCGAGCACCGCTCCAGGCGCCAGATACGGATAAGGGCTGGCTAGCAAACCGAGGCAGACCAGGCCGAGCAAACTGACGATCGAGAGCGGAACGATCACACGCGTGCCTCCCGTGCAGTCCGGATGTAAAGCTGCGACCAGCGTTCCGCCAGGACCTTGAGGTCATAGTGATCCCGTTGCGTACGTTTAGCGTTGTCGATCAACTCGCCGGCCAGGGCCGGGTCATCCAGCAGCGCGCCGATCTGGCGGGCGAGGGCGGTGCTGTCGGTGGGCGCGGCGAGCAGGCCGTTGTGGCGGTCCTGCAAGACATCGGGAATCCCGCCGACACCGAAGGCCGCCACCGGCACCCCGGCCTGCATCGCTTCGAGCAGAATCATCGGAGTGCCTTCGGTGCGCGAGCTGATCACCAATGCATCGAGTTGCCGCCACCAGGCGCGCATGTCGGTCTGGTAGCCCGGCAGCGTGATGCGCGCCTGCAAGCCTGCCTCGTCGATCCGTGCCTGCAGGCTTTCGCGCTCCGGCCCGTCGCCGAGCATCACCGCGTCCAGTTGCGGGTATTGCTGACACAACGGGATCAGCGCATCGAGAAACAGGTCAGGGCCCTTTTCGCTACTCAGGCGCCCGACGTAACCGGCCAGCCAGCGTTGACGTTCGCCACTGTGCGGTGGCAAGTCGTTGGCCGCCGGCAGGCCGTTGGGGATCACCTGCAACTTGTCGGTGCGCACCTTGGCCCGACGGTGCAGCGCCGCAATGCTTTCGGCGACACACACCACCCGGTTCACCGAGGCTGTGCGGCACAATTGCAGGCTCAGCCAGGTGTAGAACTTCTGCTTGCGACTGCGCGGAGTGAAGCCGTGCTGGGTGATCACCAGTGGCAGGCGCAACAGCGTGGCGCCGAGCCAGCCGAACAACAGGCCCTTGAAGTTGTGCGTATTGATCAGTGGCCGCTGGTCCCGTCGCTGGCGCAAATGCCCCAGCAATGCGCCCAGGCCTGCACAGCCGAGGCAATCGACACCGGCCTGGCGAAATCGCGTGATCAGCTCTGGCGGCGCATCGAGAAACAGCACCTGATGCTGCCCCGGCGTCGCCAGGCAATGATCCAGCAGCATCCGCTCGGCGCCATAGAAGCCGCCGCTGCTGAGCAAATGAATGATCGGCAGGTCGTGGGTGGTGCCGAGCGGCGCGTTCAATTGCGCACCCAATGCACGAGGGCCGGTACGCTCCAGTTCTTGTGCGGGTTGTTCGGCTGGGTGCTGTGATCATTGATCACCAGCAGCACCGGCAAGCCCAGCTCATGGGTGATTTGCGCAGGGTGCTTGAAGCGGTGGTCGAAGAACTCACGCACATAGACCAGGGCAATCGCCAGCAGCAAACCGGTGAACAGCCCGAACGGAATGATCAGCATCGGCTTGGGGAACGCCGCTTCCGTCGGTTCGAACGGCGGGCTGAGCACCCGTGCGTTGGACAGGTCGTTGTCCAGTGCGCGCGCCGTGCTGCTTTCAGCGAAGCGCTGGGCATAGGTGGCGAACGCCTTGTGCAGCGCGTTGATCTCGGTGTCCATCTGCCGCAGTTTGCTGCGGGTTTCCTGCAACTGATGGATGCGATTCTGGAACTCGGCAATGCGCGCGGTTTTCTGGTCGATGACCGAGCTGATCGTCATCAGGTCGCTGGTGCGCTCCTGAATCCGGTTGCTGACAATCTTCAGGAATTGCCCACGGGCCCGGATGATTTGCTCGCGGGCCATTTGCATCGGATCACTGCCAGGCTGCAAGACCGCCAGGTCGTCCATGTAGCGGCTGACCAGGGCCGTCAGTCGCTCGCCCAGTTGCTTGATCTCGCGGTCTTCGAACGCGACGCTGTCGACTGTGGTGGTGAAGGTGTAGGGGAAGGTGTAGTCGTTGAACCTGGCATTGTTGGCGGTCGCCAGGCTGGTTTTCAGGTAGTCGAGCCAGCGCTGGCTTTGCAGCAGTCGGTCCTGATACAGGTTGAGCGCCTGCTCCTCGGTGTTGATCGCGTTGAGGCGGAACGTGATTTCTTCCTTGGGGTCGGACGAACCGACGCTTTCGAGCAAGGCCAGGCGATTGGCTTCCAGGCCATCGAGACGCACCTGGTACTGCAATTTCTTGGTCTCGTAGAAACTCTGCGGCAGGTCGATCGATTGCATTTCCTGGCGGGTGACCAGGTAGTTTTGCAGCAGGGCAGTGACGAATCGGGTGCCCTGGGCCGGGTCAGGGAAGTGGTAGACGATCGAGATCACGTTGGAGCCCGGCAAGGTTTCAACCTTGAGGGCAGTGGACGCTTGTTGCGTGAGGGCATCGAGCAGGGTGTCGCGTACCGGATCGGTCTGCAGCCCGAGCAGGCTGCGAACCGGGTTGATCACGCGCTCGCGAACGGGATTGATCACAAACTGTTTGAGCGGCTGCACCAGCAGTGTGTTGAAGGCGCTCACGGGCTGTGTGTACTCACCCTTTTCGCGCAACTGGCCGATGGTCTGGCGGATCAAGGCTGGCGAACGCAGGATATTGCTCTCGGTCTCCATGTCGGCCAGCGACGGCGGAATGAAGGAAGCGTTTTCCTGAGTGAGGGTGCTGGTGGCATCCCCCTGGGAAATTTTCTTGGACTGCACGATCACCTGCGCGGTGATATCGAAACTCTGCTTGAGCAACAGTGGCAAGACCACGGCAATCACGGCAAAGACCAGGAAGACTCGCTTCACCAACTGCTTGTTGGCGAAGAAGATCCTGAAGAACTCATGCAGGTAGTTTTCCTTTGGATTCATGTGCGTACCTGAGAGTTAGTTGCTGCTGTCGTCTTTGTTGTCGACGCGGTAGCTGAAGCTGAGGCCCATGCCCTGGAACAACACGACGTCCGCCAGTTGCCGCACGAGCTCACCGGTGCTGGCCAGTTTGGTCTTGGGCACGTACAGCATGTCGTCCGCTTGCAGGTAGGCGATCTGGGTGGCGTCGCCGGACAAGGCTTTTTCCACGTCGTAACGATGCGCGACCACCTGGTTGCCGTTGCGCCGCATGATCATCACCGAGTCCAGGCGTGCCTTGGCGTTGGAGCCGCGGGCCATGGTCAGGGCTTCGAGCACCGACACCGGGCGGCGGATCGGATAGGAGCCCGGCTGGCCGACTTCACCCAGTACATAGATTTCGTTGCCGGCGGTGGACTTGAGCAGCACGTCCACGGTCATGCGCCCCGGCAGGGTGGCATAGCGATTATTCAGGTAGGCCTCGAGTTGGCTGATGGTCATGCCTTGCAGCGGCACGGCACCGATTTCCGGGAAGCTGGCGTAGCCGTCGCTGCCCACGGTGATTTCCCGGCTCATGCCGGTGGCGGGGTGGTTGAGCACGGACTTGAGGTTCCACTCACTGGCCAGCGGGTTCACCACCATCACTGACAGCTGATTGCGGTTGGGCTGGAACAGCTGTTTGCGATCGTAGGCGCGCTGAATAGCGTCCCGTGCTTCATCGCGGGTCAGGCCCTCGATTTTCACCGTGGTGTGGGCCCCCGGCAGTTCGATGGTGCCATCGGGCAGTACCAACTGGTTGCCGTTGAACTGGCTGGCGGCGGTGAAGTTCAGCGCGATCGTGTCCCCGGACTGCACGCGATAGGCGGCCGAGCCACTGGTGCTGATGTGGAAGATAACGTCCAGCACATCCTGTGGGCGCAGGGTCTGCTCGACCTTGGGCACGTCGGTGGCCTGGGCGTTGGCCGGTGGGGCCGTGAGGATTTGCACCGGCATGCTTTGCGATTCGTCGGAGGAAATGCTGGAGCAACCTGCAAGGGGCAGCAACAGCAAGACAAGCATCTTGGCGTTCATGGCGTCATCCTTGTCTGACTGCTCACAGGTTTTTGTACAGCCATTCGGGCATGTAGTACTTGCGTCGGTTGAACACGCTGCCGACCAGCTTCGCTCCCGCCTGGCTCAAGCGCTTGGCCGCGGCCTGGGCCACTTCCCCGCGGGTGTCTTCCGCGGGGACAACCAGGACCACACCGTCCACCTGGGTGCTGATGACCAGGGTGTCGGAGGCCGAATACACCGCGTCGCCGTCGATCACCACGAAGCGGTAGCGGATGCCGAGTTGATCGAGCAGCGGGCTCAGGCACTCGGGTGTCAGGTGCTCGTTGCCACGGAAGTATCGGCCCAATGGCAGAACGTGAAAGGGCAGGCTGGAGACGTCCACCACGCAGTCCTGCAACAAGGGCGGGCTCTGGGTGTTGAACATCAAGTCGCGAAACCCTCGTTCCTTGCTCAGCCCCAACTGTTGCGTGAGGTTGGTCGCCGAATGGCTGGCATCCACCAGCAACACCAGGCCGCTGCTCATTTTCGCCAGTTGACTGGCCAGCGCCAGGGCGCTGGTGGTGGTGCCCGCGCCGGGGTTGGCGGCGGTCAGGTACAGGATCCGCAGGTTCTGGTCGAGTACGGTCGATGTCAGGTTGGACTCGCTCGGGCTGACAATGCTGAGGCTTTTAGCCGCTGAACCGTCCATTTAACTCGCTCCGTGACCGCTGAACACTTTGAAGGGGGTTTTCAGCAGAATCTTCAAATCAAGCAGCAGGCTCTGCTGGGCGATGTAGGCCAGATCCAATTCAACACGCTGATCGAAGTCGATATTGCTGCGCCCGGATATTTGCCACAGGCCGGTCATGCCGGGGTAGATGCTCAGGCGCACGAGGTGCTTGTCCTTGTAGCGGTAGGCGTTGAACGAAGTCGGCCTGGGGCCTACCAGGCGCATGTCGCCGGTCACCACGTTGAACAGGTTCGGCAGCTCGTCGAGACTGGTGCGCCGCAGGAAACTGCCGATACCGGTGATGCGCGGGTCCTTGTCGATCTTGAAGTCGATGGCGTCGGCACCGTGTTTGTTCAGGTGTCGCAGGGACTCCTTGAGCTCCTCGGCGTTGACGACCATGGTGCGGAATTTGTACATGCCGAACAGGCGGCCGCGGTAGCCGGTGCGTTTCTGCACGAACATCACCGGCCCCGGGCTGGTCAGTTTGATGGCCAGCGCCAGCCCCAGCAGCACCGGGGAAATCAGCACCAGGACCAGCAGTGCGCCGAAGCTGGCCAGGACGCGATTGGTGCGCGACAGGGTCCACGGCCGGCCACCTTCGCGGCCGGTTATCCAGCCACAACCCTGCATGTGGATGGCGGCATCCATGCGCTTGCGTTGCTCGGGGTCCAGGCGCTTGTCCCTGTGCATTTTGTTAAGGGGCATACTTTTTTCGTGATCAGACATAGATTCTCCGCAGAGTTAAGCCGTGTGCGGCATGGACGACGCAGTCAGTCGCAAGTGCGGGACCAGGCAACGACGCGCCCCGGTCCCTCATCGGGCACCCATAAACCGGCTGTAGCGGTGACGAGAGTCGTCATGGATGGACGGCCTCGGGCGCGATTTGGCGCAAGCCAATGCCGCTGTAGTGCAGGCCGGCGGCCGCCACCTGTTCCGGGCTGTACAGGTTGCGCCCGTCCACGATCACCCGGTTACGCAGTTTGCTGGCCAGCTTGTCGAAGTCGACCACGCGGAAGTTCTTCCACTCGGTGCAGATCACCAGGGCGTCAGCGTCTTCGAGTGTGTCATCGCGGGTGGCGCACAGATGCAGGTCGTTGCGGTAGCCGTAAAGGCGCCGGCATTCGGACATGGCTTCCGGGTCGTAGGCCTGCACACTCGCGCCTTCGGCCCAGAGTGCTTCCATCAGGTAGCGGCTGGGTGCTTCGCGCATGTCATCGGTGTTGGGTTTGAACGCCAGGCCCCACACGGCGATGGACTTGCCGGCCAGCCCGCCGGGGAATTGCGCCTTGAGTTTGCTGAACAGGATATGCCGCTGGTGGTCGTTGACGTCGGTCACGCTACGCAGCAATTTCAGGGGCATTCCGGCGTGTTCGGCGGTGTGCAGCAGGGCGCGCAGGTCCTTGGGGAAGCACGAACCGCCGAAGCCGCAACCGGGGTAGATGAAGTGGTAACCGATGCGCGGGTCCGAGCCGATGCCTTTGCGCACGGCTTCGATATCGGCGCCCAGCAACTCGGTGAGGTTGGCCAGTTCGTTCATGAAACTGATGCGCGTGGCCAGCATCGCGTTCGCCGCGTACTTGGTCAGCTCGGCGCTGCGGTTGTCCATGAACATCAATTTGTCGTGGTTGCGGCAGAACGGCGCGTAGAGCTCGCTCATCTGGCTGCGGGCCTGATCGTCAGCGGTGCCGACGATGATCCGGTCCGGGCGCATGCAATCGGCCAGGGCACTGCCTTCCTTGAGGAACTCCGGGTTGGACACCACCCGTACCTTCAGCGAACCTTTGCCGCGGTGCTGCAACGCTTCAACGGCGGTGGCGCTGACCTGGTCCGCCGTGCCGACCGGCACCGTGGACTTGATGATCAGGGTGCGGTCGGCCTCCATGAAACCGGCAATCTGCCGAGCCACGTTCAGCACATGGCTGAGGTCGGCCGAACCGTCTTCGTCGGCGGGCGTACCGACGGCGATGAAAATCAGCTCGGCGTGCTCCACCGCATCGCTGGCCTGGGTGGTGAAGAGCAGGCGACCGGCCTTGATGTTTTCTTCAAGGGTGCCGGAAAGCCCCGGCTCACTGATCGGTGGTACGGCCTGTTGCAGTTGCCGGATCTTGTTCGGGTCGATGTCGACACACAGGACGCGATGTCCGACATCGGCCAGTGCAGCGGCTTGAATCAGGCCAACATAGCCTGTACCAAATACGCTTACGTCCATATTAGCGTGCCTCGCAAGACGTGGAGAGTTGCAAAACAGGACTGTCAAAAGGGGTATAGACCAGCCTCGGCAAACCGTGTCAGCAAACCGGCATGTAAAAGGGGCAAGACACCCCCAAATGTGGGTGCTATTGCCATCAAGGTCGCACCACTGTTGGCTTTTCCCTCCGATTTTGGCTGTCTGGCGAAAATCTCGAGAAAGCGACAGGCGGTCGCAAGCCTTGAAATACAAGGGTTGTAGTTGCTTTAGTGTGTCAGGTTTGAGTCGCCGGCTTGATGACCATTTTTAACAGGTCTCGCCAGTTCTCACGCTCGGATGGTGCAACGTCGATGTTAGAAAATGTCCAACAACCTTATGGTCAAGTGCCTGATACACCGCGGGCATTTCGGCGGTGGAGCCGAGGATCGGTGGACAGGAGTCCATGGTGCAGTCCATGAGCATGCTGTTGTTGGGCCTGGATCAGCAGGGCGGTGCACAAGCGTGGTTGTTCATTGACGTTGCCGGGTTCGCCAGGCGCCCGGCGCGCACCCCAGCCACCGCAGGCAGGCACGGTTGAAGCTTTGCACATCGCTGTAGCCCAGGCGGTCGGAAATCTCCACCAGTTCCAGGTCTGTCCCCTGTAAAAAGTCTTCGGCGCGATACTGGCGGTATTCGTCGAGCAACTCGGAAAAACCCCAGCCCAACGCCTTCAAGCGTCGGGCCGCGGTGCGCTCGAGCAAGTGCCGGGTGGTGCAGAATCGCTGCCAGTTGGCTTCGGCCAGGTCGGTGATCAAATAGTCGCAGACTTGCTCCAGCAAGGTCGGTTCGCTGTTGCGTCGGGTCTGCTCCAGCAGTTCGACCAGCATGAGTTCCAGTTCATGATTGCCCGGCGTCAGCGGGATCACGAACAGCTGTGGATCGAGGCGGATCGAGTGCTGCGCTTGCCCCCATTGCACCGGTGCGCGAAAGGCTTGTTCATGTTCCTGTGGATTGGCCGTGCAAGCACCGACTAGCCCGACGCCCAGAACCGGATCACGCTCCAGGCCGCTGGCGAGGAATTTGCGCCGCAACATGCTGCACAGGCTGATGAGGATGAAATCGGCGGTTGCCGCGCTGGTTTTCACGCTGCCGCGGTCGAGCAGGTGCAATTCGACGCGGTCGTCGCCACGCACGATCCGGGCCTGGAAGTGCCCGTTGAAAAACGGAAAGAATCGCACGAAATACTGGCAGGCGCTGTCCAGTGAGTCGGCCACGTCGAACAGGTACGTCAGGCCGTTGGTGGCGGTGAAAATGAATCGCCGACCGGCCGCCAGGCCGATCAACGGGTCACCGGTCTGTTCCAGGGCAAACGCCCAGAAGCGTCGCGACAGGAATAGCGGAATGCGCATGAATGGCGTGCGCAACTCGAACAGGCTGCGTCGCATCAGGCCTTCGATGCATTCCCGGTCCACACCGCGGGCCAGCAACTCTTCGATGGCCGGCAACAGGGTCGGCGCGTAGAACGCGTTGGGTATGGTTTGGTCGTGCAGCGGCTGATCGCTTTTTGTCATACAGGGCTCACAGCTTGTGCGGAACACGGGTCAAGCTGGCCGACGTTAAGCGATTTGCCGGAGCAAGACCATGTCTGATTTACACCCGCTCGATTTGAATCTGTTGCGCCTTCGATTCGATTTACCCGCAGCGCAGGGTCACTCGTGCCGCCGAGCTGCGATGAACCCTGTGGGAGCTGGCTTGCCAGCGAAGGCGGCCTGTCAGTCACATCAATGCTGAATGGGCCGACGCTTTCGCGAGCAAGCTCGCTCCTACATCGACCCCGGCAAGCGCCGGTCGACCGTCAGCACCGCATCGACCATCGCCAGCGCGGCCGGTGTCAGGGAGTGGCCGGCACGGCTGACGATACCGTAGTGCAATTGCAGGCCGGGATCCTCCTTGGGGACATCGGCAAATTCCAGCAGGCGGACCAGGCCCTGATCGACCAGTTCGGCCAACGCCTCCACGGTGGCGATGCCCACCGCGTCGGAGCGCATCACCACGCGGCGGATGGCGTCGAACTGCGCGCATTCCACGCTGGGATTGAAGTCTGTCTCGCCCTGCACGTCGGCGAGGATCTTGCGGATCATCGGCGGTATTCGCGTGCCGACCACCGCGTAGTCGAGCAGGGCGCGCAGGGGCAGATTCTGCTGCTGCGCCAGGGGATGACCGACACGGCAAAAGAACCACCCGCGCCGGGGGCGCAACAGCTGTACCTGGTATTGCGGGTCGCCGGTGAAGTACCGCGCGTCGGCTACGAGGAATTCGATCTGCTGTTCACGAAGCCAGACCGCCAGTTGTTCCCAGTCGCCCTGGTGGAGACTGATGCGGATTGCCGGATGGGCCTGAATGAATTCCGCCAGCGCCTCGGGCACCAGCACTTGGGCCGGATACGGGCCGCAGCCGAAGCGCAGCTCGCCACCGGTCAGGCCGTTGTATTGCGTCAGTTCGTTGTGCAGGGCCTGGCTGCCGGCGAGCAGACGCCGGGCATGTTGCAGCACCAGTTCGCCTTGACCGGTCAGGCGCAATTCGCGGCTGCTGCGCTCCACCAGCACGCAGTCGAGGTCGCGCTCCAGGGTCTGGATGCTGCGACTGAAGGCCGGTTGGCTGAGATTGATCGCCTCGGCGGCACGTCCGAAGTTGCGGTAATCGGCCAGGGCGACAAGGTGGCGGAGCTGTCGTAGGTCCATCATGCGTCTCCTGCATTCAGCGGATACTTTTAATGCATTGGATCGATAGCATAGAGGCTGGCATAAGTACACGCCTGTCCTCTCGCCGTAACCTGCCATGACCAGCCAACCGTTCATTTCCAGCGCATTCATCCGCACCATTCTCAGCCATGCCCGGCAGTCCGGCCTGTGCCAGGACCAACTGCTGCAACGGGCCGGTATCTGCCTGTCGTTGCTCGAAGGTCAGGACCTGGATGTGCCCGCGCACCTGGTCGAACGCCTGTGGAATGAATGCGAGCGTGCGGGCGCGGGCGCATCGTTTGGCTGCGAACTGGTCAACGGCATGGCGACCACTACGCTGCGAGGTCTGAACATTCTGCTGGACTCCGCAGCGACCCTGCGTGCGAGCCTGGCGTGCTTCACCGATTTGCTGCCACGGGTGACCAACTACGTAGTGGCGGAACTGGAGGAGGGTGACGGGCAGGCCCGCCTGCACCTGCGCAGTGCCGTTCAACAGCCGCATTTTTTTTGCCTCGATGCGGCGACCCTGACGTTGGTGCGCAACATTGCCCGACGTCTGGGACGAGCGCCGGCGCAGGTCTTTGTGACTGTTCGCCTGACGCCGCAACAGGCTGCCGGGCAGTGGTTGCGTAGTATCGGTATCGAGGTGCTGGAAGGTTCACATCCGTGCTTGAGCCTGCCAGCGGCCAGTCTCGATGAGCCGTTGCCGGGGGCCAACGGGTTTTTGCATCAGAGCATGTTGCGGCACTGGCAGACTGCTGCTGCGCAACATACCCGCAGTGACAGTCTGGAGTTGGCGCGGCACTGGTTGACGGCAGGTGATCAGCCGATTGAGCGGATTGCCGAGCGGTTGGGGTATCGGCAGCCGAGTAATTTCATCCGGGCGTTTCGTAAGCAGTTCGGGATTACGCCCAAGAAGTTTCGCCTGGATTCGTTCACCTGTGATGTATCTGGTCGCCGGTAAGTCGTCTTCGTCGGAACGCCGCCCGGACCAGGCTCGCCCCAGATCAACGATTTTGCAACCAGCTCAAAAAACCACCTTTCTTGACCGCCACCGGTTTGGCCATCAACGCCATCCGGCTGTTCTGCTGCCGCACCGCTTGCAGTTTGTTCAACGCCCGGTCGACTTCGCGGCGTTGCTCCATGCAACTGCGGGTCAGGGATTTGTCGAGGCGGTAAATGATGCTTGAGGTCAGAGCGGTGAACCGTGCCTGGGACGGCGTGTCGGCAAGAATGCTTTGTTCGCCCATGACTTCGCTCGGCCCCATGCGTCCGGCTTCGATCTGCGTGCTGCCGTCGGGGACGGTGGCGCTGACCACGCCGGTGGCGATGACGAACAAACTGTCCGGCACTTCCTCCAGATCCAGCACCACCTCACCAGCCGCGTATTGCTGGGCCACCATGTTCCGGGCCAGGCGATCACGTTCCTCGGCGCTCAGGGAACGGAAGATTTTCACTTCATCGAGCAAGGCCCGTGCGCGGGTCGACGGCTCGATCACGCCATCGGGCTGCCGGGAAATGCCAGCGGCCTCGAGGTGCCGATGGGCCAGGTCGAACAGTTGATTGCGCACTTCGCCCTTTTTGCCCAGCTCGGTGATGAAGCCGCTGGCCACGTATTCGGACATGGTTTCGCCAGCCTCCTTGAGCACGGCTTTCGGTGGCGGATCGAGCAGCAGGCTGCTGCTGCCCTGAAGGGTGCGGTCCAGGGCATCGAGCACCCGACGCGGACGGATGTGGTTGGGCACCTGAATGCTGATCGACACGCCGTGCATATTGGTCGGGCGGCTGAGGTTGACGATCTTCGCCTTGGCCGCCACCGAGTTCGGCACCACGGCGGTGCTCCCGGCACTGGTCAGCAGGTGGGTGGCGCGCCAGTCGATGTCCAGCACCTTGCCTTCGACACCGTCGATGGAGACCCAGTCATCGACCTGATACGGCTTGGTGGTGTTGAGCACGATACCGGAGAACACGTCGCTCAACGTGCTCTGCAATGCCAGACCCACCACGATGGCGACGACGCCAGAAGTCGCCAGCAACCCTTTCACCGGCAACTCCAGCACGTAGCCGGCGGCGGCGACGACGGCAACCAGGAACACCAGTGCGCCGATGACATCCTGCAACAGCCGGCCGCTGTGGCCGATGCGTCGCATCAGGACCAGGCCGATCACTTCGGTCAGCACCCGCGCGGCGTACAACCACCACACAATTCCCAGCGCCGTGGCCCCGAGCTGCGCCACGCGATCATCGGCAAACAATGGCGCCTGCAACGGGCTGACGCCGGCATTGATGATCACCGCGCTGAACAGCACAAACAGCGCCAGACGCACACCGACCCGGCTGACGCGATGCTTGAATGGCGCGAGGTGCCAGAGCAGGGCGTCGATGGCCAGCAGCAGGGTGCCGAGGGAGAGCAAATGAGCGTAGACAAAGGACATGGGGATGCTCCGCTGGAAATGAGGTAGCGCAGATGAAAGTGCTGTTGTGGCGAGGGAGCTTGCTCCCGCTTGAGTGCGGAGCACTCACAAAATCGGCATTGACTGCGAGGATTTTTGGGGCCGCTACGCAGCCCAGCGGGAGCAAGCTCCCTCGCCACAGGTATCTCGGTGCTCACAAAAAAATCGCCATACATTGCTGTGTGGCGATTGCGGTTGGCCTCACTGCAAATGAGTCTTGAGCTCCAGCGCAGCCTGGCGCACCGCCGCCTTCACTTCGGGGATCTGGCTCAGCGGGTTGAGCAGGCCGAAGTCGTGGATCATGCCGTTGTAGCGGACCGAGGTCACCGGCACGCCTGCCGCATCGAGGTGGCGGGCATAACCTTCGCCTTCGTCACGCAGCACGTCGAATTCGGCGGTCTGCACCAGTGCTGGCGGCAAGTCTTTGAGCTGTTCGGTGCTGGCGTTGAGCGGTGAGGCATGAATCTGCGCACGTTCGCCGGCGTCGGTGGTGTAGTTGTCCCAGAACCACTTCATCATGTTTTGGGTGAGGAAATGGCCTTCGGCAAACTGCTGGTACGACGCGCTATCGAATTGTGCGTTGGTCACCGGCCACATCAGCAGTTGAAAACGCAGGGCCGGGACTTTTTGCTCCTTGGCCATCATGGCCACGACCGCCGCCATGTTGCCGCCGACGCTGTTGCCGGCCACTGCCAGGCGCTTGCCATCGACGCTGATCTCTTTGCCATGTTCGGCCACCCAGCGCGTCGCGGCGTAGGCCTGGTTGATCGCGGTCGGGTAGTGAGTTTCCGGCGACGGTGTGTAGTCGACGTACACCGCGACCGCGCCGGAACCCACCACCAGGTCACGAATCAGGCGTTGGTGAGTCGGGAAATCCCCCAGTACCCAACCGCCACCGTGGAAGAACATGAACACCGGCAATTCACCTTTGACCTTGGCCGGACGCACCACTTTGAGGTTGATCGTCTGACCGTCAACCTTGATCGCCTTGTCGCTGACTTCCACACCGGACAGGTCAACCTTCACCGACGCCTGGGCACCGGTCAGCACCGCACGGGCGTCTTGCGGGCTCAGTTGCTCAAGGGGCTTTCCACCACCAGCGGCGAGGGCTTCGAGGAAGGCCTGGGTGTTGTGTTCGACACCGGGGCTGCCCGCGGCAAACGCATTGCCGACGGCGAGGGCGAGGAGGGACGCAGTCAGGGTTTTCTGGACGAGGTTCATGGTCAATTCCTTTTTGATCGTGGGTGTACGCGGTTAGGTAAGGGTGAATTCAACACCGTGAACACAGATTAATAGGGTGCCTGGAAGGGAAAAAGCGGCTATAAAGTGTTTGACTGTCAACCAGGAAGTGACAATGAACCCCTTCGAAGATATGCGTATTTTTTGCCAGGTAATGGACTCCGGCAGTTTCACGGCTGCGGCCGATCAACTGGGTCTGTCCAAGCAGTTTGTCAGCCGCCGCTTGATGCAACTCGAAGAGCGCCTGGGCGTGCGCTTGCTCAATCGCTCGACCCGGCGACTGGATGTCACGCCGTTGGGGCAAAGTTATTACGAGTCAGCCTTGCACCTGCTCAGCGAAGTCGAACAAGTGGAGCAGGGCATCGCCGGCCAGACCACCGAGCCACGGGGGACCATTCGTGTGAGTGCGCCGCTGTCGTTCGCACTGGCGCATCTGGGGTGCCTGTTGCCGGTGTTTTTGCAGCGCTATCGCGACGTGACGGTGGAGATGGATTTGAGTGATCGCCCTGTGGATTTGCTCGGTGAAGGTTACGACCTGGCATTGCGCATCGGCACACTGGAAGACTCGACGCTGATCGCCCGACGTATTGCCTCCATTGCACGGGTGTACTGCGCAAGCCCCGCGTACCTGGTCGAACGCGGCACACCGCTCAAGCCTGAAGATTTGCACGGACACGACTGCCTGCCGTACGGCCATGGTCGTCAGGTGCAATGGCGTTTTGCGGGGCAGGGCAAGCCATTGAGCATCAATGTCAGCGGGCGGATGCGGGTCAACAACGGTGAACTGCTCAAGGACGCAGCGATCGCCGGGCTAGGGATCACCTATTTACCGACGTTCATTGTCGGTTCGGCGCTGAAGGATGGAAGGCTGGTGCAAGTGCTGGAGGATTTCAGGCCGCAGCCGCTGACGTTGTCTGCGGTCTATCCGCAACACCGGCAGAGTTCGCGGCCGGTGCAGGCGCTGGTTGAGTTCTTGCGTGAGGAGCTGGATCAGTCTGAGGGTGGGCTGTAGAGCGGCTGATGGTCTGATTCACATTGACCACTGTAGGAGCCGGCTTGCCGGCGAAGGCGGAGTACCAGGCAACAGAAATGTTGAATGACGCAACGCCATCGCGAGCAAGCTCGCTCCCACAGGGTTTTGTGTTGTATGGGAGTCAGCGGGGATCAGGTCCTCTTGTCATCGCCGGGTTCGGCATGGGCACCACGATCATCTCCGGGTTCGCCATTGGCATGGACGCCACGGTCATCGCCAGGTTCTCCATTGGCGTGGACGCCACGGTCATCGCCAGGCTCGCCATTGGCATGGACGCCACGGTCATCCCCGGGTTCATCATGGGTGCCGCTACGTCCTGAGGACGAGGCCGTTCCGGAGTGGCTCGAACCGCTGTTGGCGCTGCCATGACCGCTGTTGCTGCCATGGTCGCCGCTATGGCCGCTACCGCTGTTGCCACCATGGTCGCCGCTATGGCCGCCGCCGCTTCCGCCGCCGCCACCACTTCCGCCGCCGCCACCACTTCCGCCACCGCCGCCACTTCCGCCGCCACCACCGCTTCCGCCACCGCCACCGCCACTACTCCCATCCTTGGCCTGAGCACTGGATACTCCGGACAGGCTGTCCGGAATCAATACAGTAGACGCCGACAGAACCGCGCCAATAGCTACTGCCAGTAAAAGCTTATTGATGAGCATGTCGTTCTCCGTCTTCTTGTTCAGATTGGAACGTTGATGAACATTGCAGTGTGCTGCTTTTTTCCCATGGGAACTTGTTAAACACCTCGACTCACTGGTTTATTCAATGAGCGATTGAAAAAATGCAACGGGCAGCGCGGCCCTGCTGCATAAAGTCAGTGAATGCTTGAGGCCAGTTCGAAAATCGGGATGTACATCAGGATCACGATCACCCCGATCAACAGGCCGATGAAGGTCATGAGCAGGGGTTCGAACAGCCGCACGAACCATTCGATCCAGCGGCCGATTTCTTCGTCGTAGAAGTCGGCGCTGCGCTCCATCATCTGCCCGAGGTTGCCGGACTGTTCGCCGGCGCGCAGCAGGCGCAGGGATACCGGAGTCACCAGGTGATTGAGCTCCAGCGCGGCAGAAAGCGATTGCCCCTCGCGCACCCGTTCGCAGGCCTGGTCCAGGCGTGCGCGGGAGGCGACGCTGAGCAAACCACGGACCATGCCCATGGCGGTGACCAGGGGAATGCCACCTTGCAGCAGTATGCCCAGCGAACGGTAGAAGCGCGCCAGCTCATACATGAAGATGCGCTGGTGCACCGCGGGGAGTTTTTCGATCAGGCGGTCCAACCCCCGACGAAAGGCCGGCTGGCGCTGAAGCAGGGCGAGGGCGACGATGATGGCCAGCAAGCCACCGAAGAATTCGCCCTGGTGGGTGTGCAGGAACATGCCGCTGCTCATCAGGATCTGCGACATCCAGGGCAGGTTCGACCCCAGCCCTTCGAATACCAGGCTGAAGCGCGGTACGACGTAGCCCATCAAAAACAACACCACGCCACCTCCCACCACCAGCAACAGCATGGGGTAGATCGATGCGCTGACGATCTTCTGGCGAACCTCGTCCATGCGTTGGCGATAGCTGACATACCGGCCCAGGGCATCGCCCACGGCGCCGGTCTTCTCACTGGACTGCACCAGCGCCACGTACAAAGGCGGGAAAACCACCGATAGCTGCCCCAAGGCCTGGGAAAACGATTTGCCCTCGTACAGCAGGCGCACCAGCTCGCTCAGGGTCTTGCGGGCTTGTGGCGCGTTTTCCTTTTCCGCCAGGCTTTCCAGCGCATCGATCAACGGCAGGCCGGCGTTGAGCAAAGTGGTCAGTTCCTGGCTGAACAATACCAGGTTGAAGGTCTCGCGCCTGTGCAGGCGCAAGGCCCGCCAATGTCGCTCGGCGTGCAGGCTGACGACTCGCAGGCCCTGGTCTTCGGCGATGCGCCTGGCTTCGCTGTGCCCCGGCGCCTCGATGGTCATCGAGACGACACCGGCCTTGCCGACGGCTTTGAGATGAAAGCGCATGGTCGCCTTTCCCGTCAGTTCCAGTTGGTGATTTCGGCGTTCTCGCCTTCGCCGCCGGGCTGTCCGTCCTTGCCCAGGGACAACAGGTCGTACTCGCTGTTTTCACCGGGATAGCGATAGCTGTAGTTGTGGCCCCAGGGGTCTTGCGGGATTTTTTTCTGCAGGTACGGGCCAGTCCAGCGTGGTTCGTCGGCAGGGGCAGTGACCAGCGCCTGCAAGCCCTGTTCGGTCGACGGGTAGTGACCGACCTCCAGGCGGTAAAGGTCAAGGGCTTTGCTCAAGCCTTCTATTTGCGCCCTGGCCACTTTCACTTCGGAACGGCCCAGTTGGGCGAAGTACTTCGGCGCCACGATGCCGGCCAACAGTCCCAGCACCACCAGTACCACCAACAGTTCGAGCAGGGTGAACCCGCTCTGGGGGCGCCGGGCATAGCGCAGATGCTGATTCATGATGACTTCCCTCAGTCGACAGCAGAGTCTCTATAAAGGCGTATGCAATTGCCATGCTAATGATTGGACATCCTATTGCATCCCCTGTGCTACGGGCCTTTTCACTTACGGCACAGTGCTTGCGTATGGCTGTTTTACTACCGGCCACTGGGGCAATACCCCCAATTTTTCGGGGCCGGGCAGGGGAGGCATGACAATGAAAGCCATCATTGCAGGATTGCTCGGATTACTCGCGCTCGCCGGCGCCGCACAGGCCGATATATTCGTTTCCCTGGACGCCAAGGGCAACTATGTCCTGTCCAATGTCCACCGCCCCGGACGTCACTATGAACGGGTGATCCATGAGTCCGCAGCGGTGGTCGTCAGCCTCGACCAGCAACCGCAGATGATCGCCGCGCAACCCTACGCGGAGCTGGTGGCGGCGGCAGCCAGGGCCAATGAACTGCCGGCGGCGCTGCTGCACGCAGTGATCAAGACCGAATCGAGCTACAACGCCCACGCGACCTCACCCAAGGGCGCTCGCGGGCTGATGCAGCTGATGCCCAGAATCGCCCGCGAAATGGGTGTGACCAACGTCTACGACCCCAAGGCCAACATCCAGGGGGGCGCCCGCTATCTCAAGCGCTTGATGACGATGTTCGACAACGATATCCGCCTCGCTGTGGCCGCCTACAACGCCGGCCCGCAAGCGGTGCTCCGCCGGGGCAACAGGGTCCCGCCGTTCGCTGAAACCCAGCGTTATGTACCCAACGTGCTGAACCACTATCGGCTTTTACAGGGATTGTCCGCGGATGCGCCGCTGTGATCGAGACACCCAGGGTGGTTTTCCCCCAATAGTGGGGAATGGTGGCCCCTGCGAAAAATTGGGGGTTCGGGTGGGGAATATCCCCCCCGGTTTATCAATTCTTGAATATATCCAGCTGATTAATAAGGTTATTTTTTATGGCATGCGGATTGCTGCGGACAACCTGTCCAGAGGTGTTCCCTGATAACCCGCAATGAGGGCCGAGTTCATGATCGGCATATCCCACGCTCCGTCCCTGATTAATTTGCTTACCCCCCTTGTGGGACCAAGCTCGCTCCCACAAGGGTCGGGCAAGACAGGAACAGATTGGTAAAGGGGAGTTCTGACATGCACAGGACCACCACCATCGCTGGCGGCGCGGTGATTCTCGGGATGGCCTTGATCGGGTTCGGGGTATGGCGGACCGCGCCCCCGACTTTGCTCAGCGACATCACCTTGCCCGACACCTGGAGCGGCCGGACGCCGGAACGTGACGGGATGTCGGTGGCCCTCGATGTAAAGCCCCTGGCCAGGGACGGTGTACTGCGTGAGGCCGGCATTGCCGACGTGCAATTTCCAGTGATGGACAAAGCCTCCGGTCAACCCTTGTCTGGCGTCGCGCCGGGTGTTCGGGCCATTCACGGCGATACCCACTGAGAGGAAGCTGACATGAACCGATTCGCGCATTGCAGCCTGCTGACGTTCGGCCTGTTGGCCTTCGGTATCGGCCAGGCGCTGGCTCACTCGGCAAGCGAGGACACCGGGCACGACATGGCGGCCAAAACGGCAAGCCCGCAGACCGCCCGGATCAAGTTCGCCGACGTGACCCTTCTGGACCAGAACGGCAAGGTCGTCAGCCTGGAAAAAGACCTGGTGAGTAACAAGATCGTGGTCATGGGCTTTATCTACACCAGCTGCACTTCGGTCTGCCCGGTGGTGTCCTCGATCATGGGCAAGGTGCAGAAACAGTTGGGCGCGCGGGTCGGCACCGAAGTACAACTGGTGTCGATCAGCATCGACCCGCAGCGTGATGATCCCCAACGCCTGAACGACTACGCCCGCACTTTCCAGCAGGGGCCGGGCTGGAGCTGGCTGACCGGCCCGCCGCAGTCGGTCACTGCCACCCTCATGGGCCTGGGCGCCTACAGCGATGACATCGAGAACCACTCGCCGCTGATTCTGGTGGGGGACGGCAACAACCGCTTCTGGACCCGCTACTACGGTTTCACCGACCCGACGGAGCTGGCCCGGGCCGTCGAGAAGCTCAGCGGTGAACGCAACACCCACGCCAAGCACACCGCCATCGCCATGGAGCATCAGCCATGAGAGGCATCACCTTGATTTCCCTTGCCAGTGATCCGCTGCGGGACACCCCGGCGGTACTCAAGGCTTACACCTTGAAACAGGGCGTCGATGAGCCCCACTGGTTTTTTCATGCCGGCGACAAGGCGCAAATAGACCTTGTCTTGGGTCGCATCGGCCAGATCGTGCCGCCCCCCGAGCAACACTCCACCCCGTCGATCGTCGGTGACGTGGCGAACGAGCGCTGGAGCAAAATCCGTCTCGATGCTCCGACAGCCGCCATTGCCCGGCGCTTGCAGTGGCTGACAATGTCCGTGGCCGGTCGCTGAGCCACGGCCATGAATACTGCCCTCGTCCTTGGCCTGCTGCTTTTGGGCAGCATCGCGCTCAGTGTCCAGGCGCTGCCGTTGAGTCTCAGCGAAAGTGCCGGCAGGCGGTTGTACCGCGAAGGCGTGTCGGCCAGCGGTGAGCCGGACATGGCCTGGGGCGGCGCATCGAACAGGATGCTGCCGGCCAGGCGCCTGGCCGAAGACCACGATCCGGGCCTGACCCCTGACAGTCTGTACCTGGGCACGTTGTTGCCGGCCACCGGGCCATTGAGCGAGGAGGGCGCCACGGTGGCGGCGGTGCTCAACGGCTGCGTGGCGCGTATCAACGCGGCGGGCGGCATTCATGGCCGGCAGTTGCGCCTGACCATCCTCGACCCCGGCGCCGACCGCGTCAGTGCCGAAAAGGCGCTAGACCGGTTGATCGATGAAGAGCAGGTATTTGCCCTGATTGCACCGCTGGCGCCGGCATTGGACGTGGACCTCGCTGTGCGTCTGGAGCGGGCCGGCATCCCCCTGATCGGGCCGCTGTCCTTGCAGGGCACGCCCCATACCAGCCGGCAGATATTCGAACCGCTGCCGGGGCTTCGCGAGCAATTGATCGCCCTGGCCGAGTACGCCGGTGCCAGTCTGCGGGTGCTAGAGGGGCCGACGCTGATCGCCTATCCGGACGACTCCGGCCAACGGCTGGCGGCGCAGGAACTCAGCCAGTACTTGCAGGGGCACGCCTGGCAAAAGGTGCGTCTGCAAGCCTACGACCCGACCAGGGATGATTTGCCCTTGGGGTCGCGCTCGGTATTTTACCTGGGCAGCGGCAGCGACTTCAGTCGTCTGGCCGAGCGCCTGCAAACGGCAGGGCAGGTGCCTTACCTGTTCGCCGCTTCGAACCAGGTGGCGGGCAATCTGATGCAGGTGCCCGACGGATTTTCCCGGCGGGTGTTCCTGGCCTATCCGTTCGTGCCCAGCGACTGGACCCTGGCCGGGCGCCAGGCGCTGACCCGATTGCGCGAGCACCAGGGCCTGGGCGGCCAGCACGCGGTGCTGCAAGTGGGCGCGTTCAGCTCGATGATGCTGCTCAGCGAAGGCATGAAGCAGGCCGGGCGGGATGCCAGCCGCGAGAAACTGGTCAGTGCCCTGGAAGGCCTGCGTGACTTCGATACCGGGCTGACGCCACTGATCAGCTTTGGTCCCGGCCGGCGCCAGGGCTTGAGCGGTGCCCATATCGTCACGGTGGATTTGCCGGGCCAGCGTTTCTATCTGGTCGCCCCCTATAAACCCATTGCTGCAACGCCCTGACCGGAGGCCGATCATGAAACCCGACACTTTGCAGGTCTCTCTGGCGCAGTGGGTGCCCAGTGCAGACGCTTTCACTGTCGCCGCTGCGCGACTACGCTTAACCGGGACAAATTCATTGGCGCCATTGCGCTTGCGCAATCGGATCGAGCGAGTTGACGATGAATAGGGGGGGTCCCCAATATTGGGGGAAAAACGACAGTACCAATTCGGTCTCTTTCCCCATTTTTGGGGAATGGAATGGCCGTACAAGAGGGCATTGTTTTTAAATTCAAGGACATGAAGACCTGAAAATACCGGTGCCCAGCCTGGCGTGAAGTGTGCATAAGCCTTGTCAAGGCGTGCACTCAGTCAGGTTCAAACCCGGACCTGAAGTTTCAAGGAGTCCACCTTGTTAAACAAAGTACTGGTTGTTGATGACGAACAGTTGTTGGCGGAAAACCTCCAGGGTTACCTGCAGGCGCAAGCGCTGGAAGTCCGGATTGCCCACGACGGGGCGCAAGGAATCGCTGAAGCCGACGATTTCGCACCGGATGTGATGGTGTTCGATTACCGCTTACCCGATATGGAAGGCTTTCAGGTGCTCGATGCCATCCGCCAGAACAGGATTTGTCATTTTGTGCTGATCACAGGGCATCCCACCGCAGAGGTCTGCGAGCGGGCCCGGTTAATGGGAGTCAGCCATATCCTGTTCAAACCCTTTCCATTGGCGGAATTGGCCCGTGCAGTGCTTGATCTTCTGGGCATGCGGCGCGACCCCAAAGCGGGTGTGAGCACTTGCGAAGGATTCGTCGAACGACGCCAGAGCAGGACCGAAAGTTTCCCGCTGCAGTTGTACGACGGTAGTTGGGTGCTTGCAGATCGCCGAAAAAGTGCATCGGCCTCCATGGCACCAGACGACGAACAATTGCTCACCGGGGAGTAGTGGCGCGACAGGACGTTCCGGCCCCCGCCGAAATGGCTCGCCGCGCCGACAGGGCTCAAAGCCCCGGGCGTTGGAGAGCAAGCCATGGACCGTCTATCCCTTGCCGTAGAACCGGCACAACCGGAATGCGTACCGACTCGCTTCACCCGTGAACAACTGGCCCAGGCCCGGGCCCTGGCGACCAGTTCCGGCGAGCGGATGCTCGATGCCCTCGCAGCGTTGAGTGAACTGGCTCCCATGCCCTTCATCCATTGCCTGGGCGTCACCTTGCATTACCCGGTGCTCGACACCGACAGCCTGTTCAAGTCCACGCCGGTGTTCGACCGGGTGACCCTGGCCCAGTGCCTCAAACGCGAAT
The DNA here is from genome assembly GCF_019947515.1 of Pseudomonas sp. A-B-19. Classification (NCBI taxonomy): domain Bacteria; kingdom Pseudomonadati; phylum Pseudomonadota; class Gammaproteobacteria; order Pseudomonadales; family Pseudomonadaceae; genus Pseudomonas; species Pseudomonas sp. A-B-19. The sequence goes on along the minus strand of NZ_JAGYGN010000008.1, from coordinate 106,674 downwards.
TCATCCTGCTGCGTCACGACGATGCGGTCATCGGTGTGTTCGCCGACCCCTTCGACAGTGCGCGCCTGGCCTGGATCGATGAATGCCTGCAAGGCGCGCCGCTGTACCTGGTGCATGCCGATGACCTGAAGGCCTATCTGGCGCGTCACGAAGAAAGCTTCCATGCGGTGGAGTCGCTCAACGCCCAGAGCGACGCCGGTGTCGAGATCGACAACCTGCAAAGCCTGTCCCTGACCAGCATCAGCGAAGACTCCAGCGTGGTGGTCAAACTGGTCAACTCGACCCTGTACGACGCGCTGAAAATGCACGCCAGCGACATCCACCTCGGCACCACCGGCAGCGGCCTGGTCATCAAATACCGGATCGACGGCGTGCTCAACAACATCAGCAAGATCCAGGGCAGCGAGTTCGCCGAGCAGGTGATTTCCCGGGTCAAGGTCATGGCCGAACTGGACATCGGCGAAAAACGCGTGCCCCAGGATGGTCGCTTCAAGATCGGCATCAGTGGCCGGCAGATTGACTTCCGGGTGTCGATCATGCCGAGCATTTTCGGCGAAGACGCAGTGCTGCGGGTGCTCGACAAACAGGACCTCGCCGACAAGGTCTGCGGCGTACAATTGCAGGCCCTGGGCTTTGAAGAAGAAACCCTGCGCCAGCTGCGCCGGCTGGCCGCTGAACCCTACGGCATGGTGCTGGTGACCGGACCTACCGGTAGCGGCAAGACCACCACCCTGTACGCGATGATCACCGAGATCAACCACGGCGTGGACAAGATCATCACCATCGAAGACCCGGTGGAGTATCAACTGCCGGGCGTGCTGCAAATCCCCGTCAACGAGAAGAAAGGCCTGACATTCGCCCGGGGCCTGCGCTCGATCCTGCGCCATGACCCGGACAAGATCATGGTCGGTGAAATCCGCGACCCTGACACCGCACAGATTGCTGTGCAATCGGCGCTCACCGGTCACCTGGTGTTCACCACCATCCACGCCAACAACGTGTTCGACGTGATCGGCCGTTTCACCCAGATGGAAATCGATCCCTACAGCCTGGTCTCGGCACTCAATGCCGTGCTGGCTCAGCGGCTGATCCGCCTGGTCTGCACCAGTTGCAGCAGTCCTTACAGCCCGACAGAAGAAGAGCTGGAGGTCTCGGGGCTTGATCGACAAAAAGTCGCTCATTACCAGTTCGTCCACGGCAAAGGCTGCGGGCATTGCCGGGGCACCGGTTATCGCGGGCGTAGCGCAATTGCCGAACTGCTGCACCTGGACGACGAACTGCGGCAGATGATCGTCGAGCGCCAACCCATTTCGAAAATCAAGGCCCATGCCTGCAAACGTGGCTTGCGCCTGTTGCGCGAGTCGGCGCTGGAGATGGTGGAACAAGGCCGGACCACTCTCGAGGAGATCAATCGTGTCACTTTTGTCTCGTGAGCGATTCGTCGCCGTGCTCGGCGCCAGCGGTGTTGGCCTGGGGCAACGGCAAGGCAATGCAATCCGTTGGCTGGGCAGCGTCGGTTACATCGACGAAGGCTTCCAGGCCTGGACGGTGGCTCTGGACACCCTCGACCATTTGCTGGCCGATCACACCGTTGCCAGGGCCGAACTGACCGTGGTGATCTCCGGGCACTTCAGCCGCTATTGCCTGGTGCCCTGGAGCGAGCAGATCAGCAGCCCGGCCGAATTGCTCGGCTTCGCCCAACTGTGTTTCGAAGACCTCTACGGTGCCCTGACGCAACCCTGGAGCCTGGTGCTCTCGCCTGAGCCCGCCGGTTACGACCGCATCGCCACCGCGCTGCCCCAGGACTTGCTCGAGCGCCTGCGCACCCTGGTCAGCGCGCGCGGATTGCGTCTGCGTTCGGTGCAGCCGTACCTGATGGCGGCGTTCAACCATTTCGATAAAAGCTTTGAGGCCGGGGACTTCCTGTTCGTGGTCGCCGAGCCGGTACGCAGCGTGTTGCTGCTGGCCCGGGAAGGGCGCTGGACCTCGGTGCGTTCGGTGGGCAGCAGCGACAGCGATGCCGCGCTCACTGCGCTGATCGGCCGTGAAAACCAGTTGCAGGCTTGCTCGAGCGAACGACCGTTGAATGTCTACCTGCATGCACCGGCACGCATCGATTCGCCTCCCGACGTGCCCGGTGTGCATCTGCGCAACCTCGAAGAAGACCGGACAGCCGTACGCGATTGCCTGTACGTCATGTCTCGGGCGGTGGCCTGACATGCGCCCCCTGATGCTCGACTTTCAGCCGCGGCGCCGTTCAAGCCCCTTGGGCTGGAGCCTGCTGGCCGGTGGCGTGGCGCTGACCCTGACGTGCGTTCTGGTGCAACAGCATCTGAGCAATGAGGCCGAACAACAGCAAGGCCACCTGCAAACCACCCAGCGGGTGCTCACCGGTGATACCGGCGGCAAGCTCAGCCTGACCCCGGCGCAAATCCGCGAGCAGGCGCAGAACCTGGCGGAAATGCGCAAGGTCTCCCAACAGTTGCGCCGCCCTTGGGAGCGCCTGTTCGCGACCCTCGAAGCCATGCCGCGGGACAATATTGCCCTGCTGACCCTGACCCCGGACGCCCGCAAAGGCCAGGTGCGGATCAGCGCCGAGGCGCTGGACCTGGACGCCATGCTCGATTTTCACCGCCGTCTCGAAGCCAGCGACGAGTTGTCCGACGTGTCGCTGCTGAGCCACGAAATTGTCGCCAACGTGCCGGAACACCCGGTGCAGTTCAACCTGTTGGCTACCTGGGAGATCGGCGATGCAAATCCATAAATTGATCGTCCACGAATACCTGCAAGGCCTGGGCGCTCCTGGGCTGGCAGGGATGGCCATGCTGGTGCTGGCGCTGAGCTATGGCCTGGTCGGGTTGCTGCCGGACTGGGAGTCGTTGCAAAGCCTCAGCCAGCAGACTCGCGAGGCTACCGAGTATCTGGCCAAGGTCGAAGACGGCACCGTGGCTGCGCCAGTGGTGCCGCAGCGTCAGCTCGACGATTTCCGCAGCAAGTTGCCGTCCCAGCCTCAGGCCACGGTGGCCATCGACAAGATCTACGCCCTGGCTGCCCAGGAACGCATCACCTTGTCCCGGGGTGAATACTCCCTGGGCGTGGACCCCAAGACACACCTGGCCCGTTATCAGATTCTGCTGCCGGTACGTGGCAGCTATCCGCAACTGCGGCGCTTCCTGCACGCCTTGCTCGGCCAGTTGCCGGCGGTGGTACTGGAGGATGTGGAGTTTCAGCGCAAGAAAATCGCCGATACCGAACTGACCGGGCGGATCCGCATGACCCTTTACCTGTCGAGGTCATGATGAATACCAAACGAGTGGTGGGTTGGGTGGCGTTCTTCGCTGTAGCGGCAGCGCTGGCCTGGTTCCCCGAATACTTCAAACAGGCTGACGACAGTGACCCTGTGGTGGCCACCGTGGCCACGCCAGCCAAGGGCAAGGCCCCTGGCGCATCGACGACTGCATCGAGCGCTGCGGCGCAAGTGCCGATCAAGGACCTGAGCCCGGCAGGCGATTTGTTCGCCGCCCGCAGCTGGAAAGCGGAGCCGGCCCCCGGCACCGTCACTGAACAACCGGTCGTCGCGGCGCCGGTGGTGCAAGTCCCCACTGCACCGCCGTTGCCCTTCCAGTTTGTCGGCAGGCTCGATGACCGCTCCGATCTGCAGGTGTTCTTGCAGAACGGCGAAAAAATCTACGTCGTGCGCAAAGGGGATGTGATCGACGAAACCTGGCGGATCGAGCGGATTTCCGATGTGGAACTGAGCCTGGTTTACCTGCCTCTGCATGTATCGCAGACCTTGTCTGTGGGGAGTACGGAATGAACAAATCCCGTTTGCTGATGAGCCTGTGTCTCTGTGCCGGGCTGGCCGCGTGCAGTTCGGCGCAGGTCGCCAGGGACGAAGCTTCTGCCCTGATGGAATCGGGCCAATATGAAGCCGGTCTGGCTCGCATCGAACAGGGGTTGCGTGAAAACCCTCGCGATACCGATCTGCACATGGCTCTTAACAGCGGTCGGGCCCGCGCCGTGACGGCGCTGCTGACCCAGGCAGACATGGACCGGGCCCAGCGTAATTTCGCCGGAGCCCGCATGACTTACAGCCGGGTCTTGAACATTGAACCGAACAACCGCCGAGCCCAGGATTCCCTGCGTCAGCTCGATTACCTGCGCAGCATGGACGAGAAACTCGAACTGGCCCGTGGCGACCTGCGTCGCGGTGACATCTACGGTGCCGACCGCCAGGTCAAACAGATTCTCGAACTGGACCCGAAGAACGACGGCGCCCTGGAACTGCAAGACAACATCCGCCTGGTGCAGAGCCGCAACGTGGTGCAATACCCGCAGCTGCGCACGCGTCTGGACCGGCCGGTGACCCTGGAATTTCGCGACGCCAACCTCAAAACCATTTTCGAAGTGCTGTCACAGGTCGCCGGCCTGAACTTCATCTTCGACAAGGACCTGCGCCCGGACATGAAAGCCACCATCTTCGTGCGTGAGGTACGTATCGAAGACGCCGTGGAGCTGTTGCTGCAACAGAACCAGCTGCATCAGAAAGTGGTGAATGAAAACACCTTGCTGATCTACCCGGACTCGCCACAGAAGATCAAGGATTATCAGGAGCTGGTGATGCGCACCTTCTACCTGACCAGCATCGATGCCAATACGGCGCTGAACATGATCAAGACCATGCTCAAGACCCGCGACGTGTTCGTTGACGAGCGCCTCAATACCCTGACCATGCGCGATACCGGTGACGCGGTGCGCATGGCGGAAAAGCTCCTGCAATCGCAGGACCAGTCCAACCCGGAAGTGGTGCTGGAAGTGGAAGTGATGGAAGTCGCCCGCCAACGCATTCTCGACCTTGGCCTGCAATGGCCCAACACCTTCGGTGTGATCAACACCGACGGCTCGCCAGTGACCATTCTCGATCAACTCAAAGGCATCAACTCCGGCCGGATTACCATCTCGCCATCGCCGCAGGCCCAGATCAACGCCCAGGACAAAGACGTCAACACACTCGCCAGCCCGGTGATCCGGGTGAGTAACCGCGAGCAGGCGCGTATCCACATCGGTCAGCGCGTGCCAATCATCAGCGCCACCTCGGTGCCTTCGACCCAGGGTCCGGTGATCACCGAAAGCGTGACCTACCTCGACGTCGGTCTCAAGCTCGAAGTGCAACCCATCGTGCACCTGAACAACGAAGTGGCGATCAAGATCGCGCTGGAAGTCAGTAACGCCACGCCGCTGACGCCAACCGCTCAGGGCACCATTCCGGTCCAGGTCGATACCCGCAACGCCCAGACCACCTTGCGTCTGCATGACGGCGAAACCCAGATCCTCGCAGGGCTCGTGCGCAACGACCACGGCGCCACCGGCAACAAGATCCCCGGCCTTGGCGACATTCCCGGCCTGGGTCGCCTGTTCGGCAGCAACAAGGACGACGTCAGCAAGTCCGAACTGGTGCTGTCGATCACCCCGCGGATCGTGCGCAACCTGCCGTACCAGAGCCCGTCGGACATGGAGTTCCCGACCGGTACCGAAACCAGCATGCACATCCAGGCACCGGACCGCTCGATGAGCACGGCGGTTCAGGCCGGCCCGATGAGCGCACCGATCGCCACCACCGTTACTGTTGGGAAGCCTTGATCATGAACGTCTCACATCGCGGTTTCAGCCTGATCGAAGTCGTGGTGACACTCGCCCTGGTCGGCCTGCTGGCCGGCATGGCCGCACCACTGACCGAGACGGTGGTGCGCCGGGGCAAAGAGCAGGAATTGCGGACTGCGCTGTATCAGATCCGCGATGGCATCGATGCCTACAAACGCGCCTTCGACGCCGGCTACATCGAGAAGTCGCTCGACAGCAACGGCTACCCGCCGAACCTGAAAGTGCTGGTCGATGGTGTGCGTGACGTGCGCAGCGCCAAGGGTGCCAAGTTCTACTTCCTGCGGCGTATCCCCCGTGACCCGCTGGCAGCCGTCAAGCGTGACGACGAGGGTGGCTGGGGCCTGCGTTCCTATGACAGTTCCGCTGAGAATCCGCAGGAGGGCCAGGACGTCTTTGACGTTTACTCCAAGGCTCGGGGCAAGGGTCTCAACGGTATCGCCTACCGAGAGTGGTGAGCCGATGCGCCGGCAAAAGGGTTTTACCCTCATTGAACTGATGGTGGTCATGGCAATCATCGCGACCCTGATGACGATCGCCCTGCCACGCTACTTCAGCAGCCTGGAGGCCTCCAAAGAGACCACCTTGCACCAGAGCCTGTCGACCATGCGCGAGGCGCTGGATCACTACTATGGAGACACCGGGCATTATCCCGATTCCATCGAACAGCTGGTCGAACTGCGCTACCTGCGAAACCAGCCGGTGGACCCGATTTCCGAGCGCAAGGACACCTGGGTCATCGTCGCGCCACCGGATGGTGTGGCGGGCGGGGTTGCCGATGTCAAGAGTGGGGCCAGCGGGAGGGCGCGAGATGGCAGCCTTTATTCCGAGTGGTAAGCCATCGGGTCAGGATGGTTTTACCTACCTGGGTGTGCTGTTTCTGATTGTCGTGATGGGCCTGGGCCTGGCCAGTGCCGGCGAGTTGTGGGCCACCGCGGCGCGGCGCGATCGCGAAAACCAGCTGCTCTGGGCCGGTACGCAATATGCCCAGGCGCTGCGCAGCTATTACCGCAGTTCGCCCGGTATGGCCCAGTACCCGAAAGAACTGGCGGACCTGTTGCAGGACGAGCGTTTCCCGTCGGCCAGGCACCATATCCGCCGGTTGTATCCGGAGCCGATGACAGGTGGCGAATGGGAGCTGATACGCGGTATCGACGGACGGATCAGCGGTGTGTATTGCCCGTCCACAGAGAAGCCGCTCAAGCAGGTGAACTTTCCCAGCGAGTGGTCGGACTTCAAGGGCATGGCCAGTTACAAGGACTGGCAGTTCGTGGCCGAGAAAGTCTCCCTCGAAGATGCCGGCGGGCCGCCGAAAGACCCGTCCACCTCGCCTCAGGCATTGCAGCCTTGAATCGGAGGAGCGAGCGTGCTCGCGAAGGCGGCCTGACGGCCTAAGATTTGTTGACTGAGTACATATCCATTCCTGTGGTAACGGCCACTTATGGTTCCGCTTTTACAGCGGGTCACTTTTGGCAAACGCCCCAAAAGTAACCAAAAGGTCTCGCCCCTTACGTACGGCCCCTCGCTAAGGCTCGGCGTTCCTTCGCTCCGGCATTCATCCGGGGGCATTGCCCTCCGGTCGGCTTCGCTTCGACCTACATGCAATGAGTTCGACTGCGTCGAACGGCGCTGCGCGCCCATCCCCGGATGAACGCCTCCACTCAGCCTGCCGAGGGGGCGGGTGGATCAAGATCAAAAGCTGCAGGCGAGCTAACGCTCGACCTGATGATTGGTGAGAAGCAACGCGGTGGTGTGTGCTGCTGTGCTTTTGCTTTTCTGTGGGAGCGAGCCTGCTCGCGATGGCGGCCTGACAGCCAACGAATAGTCCTCTGGCTCACACCACCAATGTGGCGAGGGAGCTTGCTCCCGCTCGGCTGCGCAGCAGTCGCAAATCCATTCAACGAGGTCTGTCTGACAAACCGCATTGTCTGATTTTTGGGCCGCTTCGCAGCCCAGCGGGAGCAAGCTCCCTCGCCACAGGAATTTGTGGATGTCAGAGACGGCTGTAGGACCAGGAGTGAAGCTACACCGTCTTGCGTCGTTGCCTACAACTACGCCAGAATCCGCCGGCTTGTGGGCCTTGGACCCTGACTCTATCGTTGCCGGGTCGCTGCAAATTCAGCGACCGGGTTTCGCAGCCCAGGTTAATCAAGGCGCTCAGCGCCACCGTTTCCTTGCAGTTGGCGCTTTTTGTTCGCCCACTGCTTTGTGTTATGGCGGCTGTGCGCGGGAGGCTTTCGGGTCTGCCGGGTTCCTTGATTCCCGGTCTGCGAACCTGCGTATGGCTGCCACCTTCTTCGTTTCGCAGCGAATCGTGGCGGCTCCATCAATCAAGGAGTTTCGTCATGGTCAAACCCACACCCAATCCCCCCGAATCAGAAACCGATACCACTCAACGTGCATCCGGTCTGCACCTCAAACCCGCCATCCTCAAAACCAGCGCACCGCACAATCCCAGCACGATGTTCGTCATCGCACCCGATATCGACACCGAAAGTTTGTTGGCCCACGCCTGCGAATCGCTGGCTTCAGCAAGCGTGATGGCCAGCGATTTCGCGACGTTCCTGGACGGCCCGCAACGCAGCATGTTGTTGGGCATCCAGCAGGTGATCATGTTGGCCGACCTGGCAGTCAACCGCGCACTGGATAACGTCGCCCCACTGGATTAACCGCTGAGCTTTTGTGGCGAGCGGGCAAGTCCCCCTCACCACAGTGTGTGGACCGGTGTGGCTACGCCACCACCCGATAACACGGCACATACGCCGCCCCACCCGGCAGTTTCATGCGGTGCTGGGCGACGAAGGCTTTGAGCAGCAGGTCCAGCGGCTGCATGATCGTGGCGTCGCCGCGGATCTGGTACGGCCCGTGCTCTTCGATCAGGCGGATGCCCTTGTCCTTGACGTTGCCGGCGACGATTCCGGAGAACGCGCGGCGCAGGTTGGCCGCCAGTTCGTGGGGCGGCAGGTCGAGGCTCAGCTTCAGGTTGGCCATGTTTTCGTGGGTCGGGTCGAACGGGCGCTGGAAGCCTTCGTCGATTTTCAACAGCCAGTTGAAGTGAAACGCATCGTTGCGCTCGCGACGGAACTGCTTGACCGCCTTGAGGCCCAGGGTCATCTGGCGTGCCACTTCGGCCGGGTCATCGATGATGATCTGGTAGAGCCGCTTGGCGGCGTCGCCCAAGGTGGCGCCGACGAACGCGTCCAGTTGCTCCAGGTACGGTGCAGCGTGTTTCGGCCCGGTGAGGATGACCGGGAAGGGCAGGCCTTCATTGCCCGGGTGCATCAGGATGCCGAGCAGGTACAGGAACTCTTCGGCCGTACCGGCGCCGCCCGGGAAGATGATGATGCCGTGGCCGACGCGGACGAAGGCTTCCAGGCGTTTTTCGATGTCCGGCAGGATGACCAGTTCGTTGACGATCGGGTTTGGCGCTTCGGCGGCGATGATCCCGGGTTCGGTCAGGCCCAGGTAGCGGCCGCCGTGGATGCGTTGCTTGGCGTGGGCGATGGTCGCGCCTTTCATCGGGCCTTTCATTACGCCGGGGCCGCAACCGGTGCAGATGTCCAGGCTGCGCAGGCCCAGTTCATGGCCGACTTTCTTGGTGTATTTGTATTCTTCGGTGTTGATCGAGTGCCCGCCCCAGCACACCACGATCTTCGGCTCGACGCCGGGACGCAGGGTGCGGGCGTTGCGCAGCAGGTGGAAGACGTAGTCGCTGATGCCCTGGGAGTTGCTCAGGTCGATGCGTTGGCTGTCGAGTTCGTTTTCGGTGTAGACGATGTCACGCAGGGCGCTGAACAGCATTTCCCGGGTGCTGGCGATCATTTCGCCATCAACGAAGGCGTCGGCCGGGGCGTTCAGCAGTTCCAGGCGTACGCCGCGGTCCTGCTGGTGAATGCGGATTTCAAAATCTTTATAGGCTTCAAGTATGGTCTTGGCGTTGTCGACATGGGCGCCAGTGTTGAGGATGGCCAGGGCGCACTGGCGGAAGAGGGTGTAGGTGCTGCCGGAACCGGCTTCGCTCAATTGCTGGACTTCCCGTTGCGAGAGCGTTTCCAGGCTGCCTTTGGGGCTGACGGAGGCGTCGATAACTTGGCGTTGGGTCATTCAATGATCCTTAAAACGATGTCATTCACACAGCAACCACGAATGGCATCCGAATAATGTGTATTCATGAAAGAAGATGGCACGAACTGCATGGTCTCGCCACGTCCCCCCCGCTTGACGATGAAAAGATGAAAAGGAGCCACAGCATAGCTAAATCCCGCGCAGAGGCGATAATGGCCCGCTGACTTTTTGCCTCAGCCCCCTTTTTACCATTGAAGCTCAGGAAACCCGACGCAATGTTCGAAATCCAGCCGATGAACGCCGACACCTACCGGCAACAGACGCGGCGCAGCACGGTCATCCTTGCCCTGACCTTTCTGGCGCTGGCGATGATTCTGTCCACGGCGGCGGTGGCTCTGTTCGGCACGCCGGCGGGCGAAAATCTGCGCTTCAACGTCGGTGGCGTGTTTGTGGCCGTGCTGACGATGGCGGCGCTGATGCGCAAAGTGTTCTGGCGCCAGGCATGGATGGCGCCGGCGGTCTACAGTTGGCAGCTCAAGCGCAGCCTGATGAGCATCACCAATGTCATGCATCATGTTACGGCGGCCGTGGAGCGGGGTGATCCGGCTGCCATGAAGCTGTTGCGTTTCTACCATCTGGGGTTGAACCAGATGCATCAGCTCGATGGCAACTCAAGCGACCATGACCAGTTGATCCGCGAAATGGACCAACATGCGGCGCGGATGCAAGCGCTGGGCATCGATACCGGGCAGACGCGGCTTGATCCGGCGTGGCTGGAGGCGGTAAAACAGGCGACGCGCTAACATCATTGCAAGCCTGTAGCAGGCAGAGTGAGCAAAAGCGGCGATCAGGAAGACTCGCCCTGTCACGGACAATCAGGGAGCACCATGCGATATCCGTCGATCAACGATCATATTGAAATGCCCCGGCCAGCCGTGACCCGACTCAAAGTCCGTTCGGCGGTGATCCTGCTGGCGGCGGTGTGCTTGTCGATGATGGCTATCGTGATCTGGGAGGTCTGGAGTTCACGCCAGTACCTGCTGCATGACAAGGAAGTGGCGATGTCCAACCTTGCGCAGACCCTGGCCTCGCAAGCGCAGGCAACGATCAAGCAGGCCGACACGCTGCTGTTCACCCTGGTCGATCGTCTGGAGCACGACGGTGTGGATCAAGCCCGGCTGCCACAATTGCTCAACGTCCAGCGCCGTGAGTTGAGCCAGCTCCACGGCCTGTTCGTTTACGACGAAAAAGGGCAGTGGATCGCCAACTCCAATGGCGCCGGCCAGACCGGTGTCAACAATTCCGACCGCGAATACTTCATCTTCCATCGCGATAATCCCAGCCGTGGGCCGCACATCGGGCCGTCGATCAGGAGTCGTTCGAGTGGTGAGTGGATCATGACGGTTTCGCGCCGGGTCAATCATCCCGATGGCAGCTTTGCCGGGGTGGCGCTGGCGACGATTTACCTCAGCCATTTCCTGCAGCTCTACGACAGCATCGACATGGGCAGTAACGGCGTGATCAACCTGATCGCCGACAATGCCAGCATTGTCGTCCGCAGACCCTTCAAGGAGACGGATATCGGCACCAGCCTCGCCAAGAGCCCGTTGTTCAGCCAGCTGTTACCCAAGGGCGACGGAGGCACGGCCACGATCAGGTCGGTCGTCGACGGTATCGAACGGGTGGCGGGGTATCGCCGGGTCGAGGGTTATCCGTTGATCGTTTTTACCGCGCTGAACAAGGATGAAGTGCTTGCCAGTTGGCGCCGGGAAACCCTTCTCAGCGTCTGCATCGTCACGCTGTTGCTGAGTTTTCTCGGGGTACTGGGGTTGCGGCTTATCAAACTGATGAAGCAGCAGAATCTGGTACAGGTCGAGTTGCTGGACACCCAGGACAAGCTCCTGGAGGTCAATCGCAACCTCGAGGGCCTGGCCCTCAAGGACGCGCTGACGGGGCTGGCCAATCGGCGTCAGCTCGACGCTTTCATCGATGCCGAAATGGGGCGCGCCCGACGCAGCCAGGCCGAGTTGGCGCTGCTGATGATCGACGTCGATCATTTCAAAGCGTTCAATGACCGCTACGGCCACCTGGCCGGTGATGAGTGTTTGCGCAAGGTCAGCGCGATCATCACGGACAACATCAAGCGCCCCGGTGACCTGGCCGCCCGTTATGGTGGCGAAGAGTTCGCGGTGGTGTTACCTGGCTCTGATTATGTGGGGGCATTTCTGGTGGCGGAGAAAATCCGCCGCGCGGTACTACAGGCCGACATTGCCCACAGTGACAGCCCGCAAGGTACCGTGACCGTCAGCGTCGGCGTGTGCGCCAGCAATGCCGACTCCCAGCTCCGCCCCGAAGACCTGATCGGTGCGGCAGACAAGGCGCTGTACGTGGCCAAGGCCAGTGGGCGGAACATGAGCGTGATTGCCAACTGAGGGTCGGGCGTCAGGCAAACGGTCCGTTCCCTGAACCAGCCACCAGTCCAGGGCGCGACCGTCTGGCTGGTTGAAGATTCAGGCGGCCCGTTGCCGGATCACTCGGAAATAAACCAGTACGTTGAGTACCAGTACCACAGCGCCCAATCCCACCTGAATGCCGGGTGTCAGGCCTGCCGGGTAGATCACCGGCCAAATGTAATGCTCGATGAATCCACCGCCATAACCGCTTTGCCCGGCCCCATGGCGCATGTGGTTTTCCCAGTCGGTCAGCGGGCAGGGCAAGTGGAGGAATTCCACCGCCATACCCCACAGCGCAGCAGGCAGGTGCCACCAGATCAGGTGGCGCCATTTGAGTACCAGCAACCCGCCGAACAACACGAACATAATGAACAGCAAGTGCAACAGCATCAGCCCGTCGGCGGCGATTCGATACAGCATGTCGGTGCCCCTGAAGGCTGAACGAATCGCTGCATGGTACTCGGGCCGGTGGCGGGCGCTCTATCGATTGTCGCGGCCCAATGCGCTGAGCACACCTTTCAAACGCTCGGTCATCGAGTCACTGCTGCGCTGCATCGGTGCGCGCAGTTCGTCACCGATCAAGCCTTGCAGGGCCAGCGCGGTTTTCACCGGGGCCGGGTTGGGCTCCAGGAACAGGCTGTTGATCAGTGGCAGCAACCGGAAAAACGTGGCGCGGCCTTCAGCCAATTGGTTGTCGCGGATCTGCCGGTGCAACTGCACGAACAGTTCGGGATGGATATGCGCCGACGCGGCAATCGCGCCTTTGGCGCCCAGGCACAGGGCGTTGAAGATCTGGTTGTCTTCGCCGCACAGCACGTCGACATGGCCGCTGTTGAGCAAGGCGAGGGTGTTCGAAAAATTACCGCCACAATCCTTGATGGCGACGATGCGCTCGTGGGCGACGATGTTGAGCAGGGTCGCCTGTTCGAAGGCCACGCCGGTCCGGTAAGGGATATCGTAGAGAATCAGCGCAACGCTGGAGGCATCGGCGACCGTGCGGAAAAACGCTTCGAGGCCGGCCTGGGACGGGCGGATGTAATACGGCGCCGGCACCAGCAGGCCAGCCACCGGGCGCTTGAGGATCTCGCTCTGGAACTGCAACAACTCGGTCAGGTTGTTACCGGCCAGGCCCATGACCACCTGTTGCGCCGGCACCAGCTCCAGCACCGCATCGAGCACCGCCAGTTGCTCATGTTTGCCCATTGCCGCCGGTTCGCCTGTGGTGCCGCAAACGATGAGGCCGTCGACACCTTTTTCCAGCAGATGGCTGACCAGCCGGCGCAAGCCGACGAAATCGATGGCGCCGTTGTGGAACGGTGTAACCAGTGGAACCCAGATACCTTGAAACGCAGACATGCATTTTCTCCTGATGGTTGACCGATTTCGTCACCGTCAGGGGCATGGAAGGAGAGTAAGCAAGGGGAGGGTGGTCCGTCGCGCTCAATGTCCTGTCAGCTCATCTGACGGGACAGCGCGCCCCGGTCACATGAGCGACTGTTTCTTCGATTTGAGGGCGCGCGCAACGCAACCTTGCGCCTTGGCAATCAAGCCAATGACGGAAGTGTTGAGGTTGAAGGTTGCGGACATACTTGCTTACACCCTGAGTGAGGCGCCCAGTTTTAAAAGCCGGCGCGCCGTTTGTCAATCACGAAAATCAGCGAACTCGGCGCGCATCCGGCCATTGTGCTTGGCCTTGTAGAGCAACTGATCGACTTGGTCGACGAACTCCAGCGCCGTTGCATGCACTGAAACGCCGGTGGTGCCGACACCAAGGCTGACGCTCAGCAGGTTCGATACCCCGGAAAACTCATGGGCAATCTGCTGCTGGCGAATCAGGTGCAGGCACTTGTGCGCCACCAGCCTGGCGGATTCGGCATCGGTTTCCGGGAGTAGCCAGACGAATTCTTCACCACCGATCCTCGCGATGAAATCCCGTGGCCGATTGGCCGCCAGTGACAGGGTTTGCGCGACACGGCGCAGGCATTCGTCGCCCTTGATGTGGCCGTAATGGTCGTTGTACTGCTTGAAGTAATCGATATCCAGCACGATCACCGACAATGGCAAACCGGTGCGCTGGGCGTGGTTCCACTCGCGCTCCAGCACGGTGTCGAACATGCGCCGGTTGGCGATGCCGGTCAGGCCGTCCTGGAAGGAATACTCTTCGAGCTGCTTTTGCAGGCGGATCAGGTGTTCTTCGGTTTTCTTGCGCTCGCTGATGTCGAACATGAAACCCACCAGCGCCTCGACTTCACCGTTCTTGCGCACCACGTGCACCACATCGCGGATCCACACGTACCCGCCGCTTTCGGTGAGTGCGCGGTAGTCGGCTTCGTGATCGATACCGGCGCGCGATTGCGAGACGCAAAAGTCCATCACGTAGTCGCGATCATCCGGGTGCATGCGCTCGACCCAGTCGTTGACCGAAAGCCAGCTGTCCTGTTTCCAGCCGAGCAATTGCTCTATCTGTGGCCCGATGTAGCTGAAGGTCATGGTTTTCCAGTCGATGCGCCAGGGAATCGCCTGGGTCGACTCAAGCAGGGTTTTATAAACGTCGCTGTCGGTTTCGACTGAACTCATGAAGGGCCTGCCTCGGTGAAAATGCAGCGCCATCATGTTGTTACCACTTTGCTGAATCAAGCGGGCAGCCGATGAATGGCACACCGTCGTATCAGTGAGCAAGATTGTTCAAGCCATCGGCCGCGACTGCTGGCACAGTCCGGGGTCTTTCCCTGTCTGTAGAATGTCATGTCCAACTCACTCATGCCCCGCAGTGCCTTTCTGCGCGGCGCCGCAGCGATCATGCCGCTGTCTCTGGCCACCGCGCCCTGGGGCTTGCTGGCCGGCTCCATGGCCATCGAAGCCAACCTCACGCCCCTGCAAGGCCAGGGCCTGTCGGGCATTGTGTTTGCCGGCGCCGCACAACTGGTGGCCATTGGCATGCTCAAGGGGGGAGCCGGGATTTTTTCGATCTTGCTCACCACGTTGCTGCTGACCTCCCAGCATCTGCTTTACGGGATGAGCATGCGCTCGGTGATTTCGCCATTGCCGGGGCGCTGGCGCGCAGGGCTGGGGTTCTTGCTCACCGATGAGTTGTTCGCCTTGACCAGCCAGCACGACAAACAGCAGTTCAACCGCTGGTACGCCCTGGGCGTGGGCCTGACGTTCTACCTCGCCTGGAACCTGTTCACCCTGGCGGGGATTGTGCTCGGCAGCAGCATTCCGGGCCTGGAACACCTGGGCCTGGACTTCTCCATCGCGGCCACCTTCATTGCCCTGATCACCCCGGTGGTGCGCAATGTGCCGACCGTGGTGTGCGTGGCGGTGTCGCTGTTCTGCTCGGTGCTGTTCAGTTACTGGCAATGGGGCTCGGCGCTGGTGCTGTCAGGGCTGGCGGGCATGACCGCCGGGTTTGTCTGCAATAAATTCTACGGTGGACGCACATGATGGTCTGGGCAGTGATTGTCGCAATGGGCGTGTTGGTGTTCCTCAACCGCTACGTCTTTCTGGAACCGCGACTGCCGGTGCGCTTGAGCAGCAATGCCCGGCAATTCCTCGGGTTTGCCGTGCCGGGCATGTTGACCGCGATCTGTGGGCCGATTGTGTTCATGCCGGAAAAACAGCTGAATCTGCACTGGGACAATCCCTATCTGATCAGCTCTCTGGTGGCGGTCGCTCTGGTGCTTTACACACGCAATACGTTGCTCAGCATGCTGTTGAGCATGGGCTTCTTCTTTTTGTTGCGCTGGTGGCTTTGAGCGGGGCAGGGGAACTGATCTAAACTTGAAATGGATGACCGATCCCTTCAGGAAGCGAGGTGAACATGGCCAACGAACCCAAGCAACCGGACCTGGAAGAAGACGAGGACGAACCCACGGACGAAGAGATTGAACAGCAGAAGCGTTCGGTACCGGACTGGAAGCATCCTGACGACGGTACGGAACTGTCAGAGCCTGACCGCAAGTTCTGACTGGCACGCCAATACGACAAATCCCCACTCAGAAGGCGTAATGCTGATCACTGTAGGAGCGAGCTTGCTCCGGGCGGCGTTCCGACGATGGACTCAAGAGCGCCGCGTTTAGCCAGTAAACACGCGTTATCGTTAACGACCATCGCGAGCAAGCTCGCTCCTACAAAAAAGAATCAGCATTGCGCCTTCTGAGTGGGGCTTTGTCGTGATTGACAGGTTCATGGAATTTCTTTAATCAGCGCGGCGCCCTGGTTCCTGACGTTGCCAACGGCCTTGTCGACTTTGTACCACTCAAATACGTTACTGGCCTCGCCCTGGGATAACGCCATTTCCTCGGCTCGTTCCTTGGGTGTGGCCGGGTCCAGCCATTCCCGCGCCAGTTCGGGGGAGAACACCACCGGTCGCCGGTCATGCACATCGAGCAGGCCGCCTGCGCTGTCGGCCGTCAGGATCACGAAACCGTCGTGCTCCCTGTGCGGGGCTCCGCCGATGGGGTACTGGCCGATCGCCGCACAGAAAACCGGCGCCCGGTTCCGTCGTCGGATCAACCACGGTTGTTTGTTGCCGTCATCGGCCTCGACCCATTCGAACCAGTTATCAATCGGGCAGATCGCCCGATGGGGCCAGATCGCCCGGAAGTACGGGCCATGGGCGACTTTCTCGACCCGGGCATTGACCGGCTCCGTGCGATCCGTCGCCCAGTGCGGTCGCCAACCCCAGCGCACCAGGTCGGCGTGCAGCCGCTCGTTCTCCAGATGCAGCAGGGCGAGTGGCGTGGCAGGCGCGGCGTTGTAGTGCGCCAGGGGTTCGTTACCGACGCGGTTGATCAGCGGGTCGGGGATGCTCAGCACCGCCACGAAGTCGTGGATTCCGCGGTATTGCGACAGTCGTCCGCACATGGCCTGACACTCTGTGTTGAGCATTTTTTTCAGTTTAGTTGGTGGCGACGAAACGGGCCTGGCAAGCACTGGAACCAAACTCTGTGTACCTTATCCAACCTCGGCCCGCCGTCTTGATGCGGGCCAACGACGGATGAACGGGCGAAGGATTGCTGCCAGTTGAAGTATTCACCGTGATGGTCTGGCCCAAGGCAAAAGATGAAACAGTTGTTCAAGTGTTTAACGGTGTGCGCCTTGGCAGTCGGTCTGCTGGGGTGCATTGCGGCGCCCATCGAAATGACCCCGCAGACCGAACAGCGTCTGAGTGCACAACCCCCCATTCGCTTTCTGCTGACCTTCGATGACGGTCCCAGTGCATCGAGCTGGTGGAATCCGACCGTGACGGTGCTCGAGAGCCTGGCGCAAAACCCGCTGCAACCGGGCATCAAAGCCGTGTTCTTCGTGCAAACCCGCGCACCGCGGGCTGGCGGCAGCGAGCTGGGCCGGGACATCATGCGCCGCGAACACGCCGAAGGTCATATCCTGGGCTTCCACACCGCCACGCCCCGGCACACCAATCATCGCTCGCTGGAGCCCCAGGAGCTGGAGCAGTCCCTGACCGATGGCAGCGCCGACATCGCGGCGATCACCGGCGCACCCCCAACCTTGTTGCGCCCGCCATTCTGGAACTACGACAAACGCACCTTCGCTGCTTATCAGCGGCATGGCCTGCATGTGCTGTTGACGGACTTGAGCGCCAATGACGGCAAGATCTGGGGCTTCAACGCCAGCCCCCGGCGCCGGTCGCATATGCTGCGTTCGATGTCCGAAGTCCGCGAACGCATTGCCCGCGGCGAATTGCCGGTGGTCGATGGGGTGATTCCGGTGGTGGTGACCTTCCACGACCTTAACCGTTATACCGCCCGGCATACCCGCGAATACCTGCAGATTCTGCTCGACAGCGCCCGGCAGACCGGGGTGAAAACCGCGGACAAGCCGTTTTACGAGGATCAGGCCGCGTTGCTGCGGGCTGCCATGGCGCGAACCGTGCGTGACGATTCGCAGCCGGTCGAGTTGCCGGGGTTCTGGAACTGGATCTGGAACAGCAATTCCCGGTAGGAGCTGCCGCAGCCTGCGGCCCCTCCTACAGGTAATCAGCGTTTAATCTTGTGGCAATAGCTCATCAATCATCCGCAGACAATGGTTCAACCCCGGCGACACATCGCCCACCCGTCGGCTGAGAATGATTGGCGAGGTGGCGTTGTCTTCCAGCAGCGGGGTGAAGCCGATGTCGTCGCGGTGCAGCAACTGCACCGAGGCCGGCACCAGCGTGACCCCGATGCCTGCCCCCACCAGGCCGATCGCCGTTTGCAGCTCGTTGGTCCATTGCGCGACGTGGATGCGCACGCCATAGGACTCAAACAGGGCAATCACATGGTCGGCGTAACTCGGCCGTGGGTTGCCGGGGTACAGCACAAAGGGTTCCTTTGCCAGCTCCCGCAGGCTGATGGGGCCGGCGAGCAACGGATGCCCGGCGGGCAGGGCGGCGACCAGGCGGTCTTCGGTGAGCACAGTCTGGACGATGGCCGGGTCGTCGATGCGGATCCTGCCGAAACCGATGTCGATGCGCCCGGCCTTGAGCGCCTGCACCTGTTGCAACGTGGTCATTTCCGACAGCCCCAGTTCCAGCTCCAGCGGCTCGCCACTGCGTAACCGCCGGATCAGTTCCGGCAGCACGCCGTACAGCGTCGACGGCGCAAAACCGATGCCCAGCCAGGTCTTCTCACCCAGGCTGATACGCCGCGTGTTGTCGCAGACCTTGTTCAGTTGTTCGAGCAGGGCGGTGGAGTGTTCATGGAAAAACCGTCCGGCGTCGGTCAACTTCAGCGGTCGGCCGCGCTCCAGAAGCATCACCCCCAGTTCGTCTTCCAGTTGCTGGATCTGCCGGCTCAGGGGCGGTTGGGCGATGTGCAACAGCTCTGCGGCGCGGGTGAAGTTGAGGGTTTGAGCCAATACCTGGAAATAACGCAGGTGACGCAGTTCCATGGAGCCTCCAGACGCGAATCGGTTGTATACCTTTAAGGTATCAAGTCAGACCAATTCTATATTGGCATCGCGAAAAAAGCCGTACGAGAATCGATTCCAGAACTCCAAGAACCTGACGGGTATTGAAATGCTAGCAACCGCCATTGAGTCGATCGAGACGATCATCGTCGATCTGCCGACCATCCGCCCGCACAAGCTGGCGATGCACACCATGCAGAACCAGACCCTGGTGATCATTCGTGTGCGTTGCGCCGACGGCATCGAAGGCATCGGCGAATCCACCACCATCGGTGGCCTGGCCTACGGCAATGAAAGCCCGGACAGCATCAAGACCAACATCGACACGCATTTCGCACCGTTGTTGATCGGCCAGGACAGCGGCAACGTGAATGCCGCCATGTTGCGCCTGGAGCGCAGCATCCGTGGCAACACCTTCGCCAAATCCGGTATCGAAACCGCACTGCTCGATGCCCAGGGCAAACGCCTCGGCCTACCGGTCAGCGAACTGCTTGGCGGCCGGGTTCGCGATGCGCTGCCGGTGGCCTGGACCCTGGCCAGCGGCGACACTGCAAAAGACATCGCCGAAGCGGAAAAAATGCTCGACCTGCGCCGCCACCGCATTTTCAAACTGAAGATCGGTGCCGGCGAGGTCAATCGCGACCTGGCCCACGTCATCGCCATCAAAAAAGCCCTGGGTGACCGCGCCAGTGTGCGGGTCGACGTCAACCAGGCGTGGGATGAAGCCGTGGCAATACGAGCCTGCCGAATCCTCGGTACCAACGGCATCGACCTGATCGAACAGCCGATCTCGCGCAACAACCGCGCCGGCATGGCCCGCCTGAATGCCATGAGCCCGGCGCCGATCATGGCCGACGAGTCCATCGAATGCGTGGAAGATGCGTTCAACCTGGCCCGCGAAGGCGCGGCCTCGGTGTTTGCCCTGAAAATCGCCAAGAACGGTGGTCCACGTGCCGTATTGCGTACCGCCGCCATCGCCGAAGCGGCCGGTATCGCCCTGTACGGCGGCACCATGCTTGAAGGTGGCTTGGGCACCATGGCCTCGGCCCATGCCTTCGTCACCCTGAACAAACTGGCGTGGGACACCGAGCTGTTCGGCCCGTTGCTGCTGACTGAAGACATTCTCAGCGAACCGCTGGTGTATCGCGATTTTGAACTGCACGTACCGAATACACCGGGTCTGGGCCTGAGCCTGGATGAAGAGCGCCTGGCGTTCTTCCGCCGCGACAAGACATCGACTGCCATTCATCAAGCCTGAGGAGAGCATTATGCTGTTCCACGTAAAAATGACCGTGAACCTGCCGGTCGACATGAACCCGGAGGCGGCCGCCAAACTCAAGGCTGACGAAAAAGCCCTGGCCCAGCGCCTGCAGGAGCAGGGCAAGTGGCGCCACCTGTGGCGCATCGCCGGGCACTACGCCAATTACAGCGTGTTTGATGTCGACAGCGTTCAGGAGCTGCATGACCTGCTGATGCAGTTGCCACTGTTTCCGTACATGGCCATCGAAATCGACGCGATGTGCCGTCATCCTTCTTCCATCCGTGACGATGACCGCTGAGCCCAGCCTGTTCAGCGCACTACGCTAATAATTACAAGATGAGGAACCCTTCCAAATGAACGTCAAGATTTCCCACACTGCCGAAGTCCAGAAATTTCTCGAAGAAGCCAGCGGCCTGTTCAACGACGCCGGTAACCCACGGACCAAGGCGCTGGTGTACCGCATCCTGCGTGATTCGGTGAACATCATCGAAGACCTGGCCGTGACCCCGGAAGAATTCTGGAAAGCCGTCAACTACCTCAACGTGCTGGGTGCGCGCCAGGAAGCCGGGCTGCTGGTGGCCGGTATCGGTCTGGAGCATTACCTCGACCTGTTGATGGACGCCGAAGACGAACAGGCCGGCAAGTCCGGCGGCACGCCGCGCACCATCGAAGGCCCGTTGTACGTGGCCGGTGCGCCACTGTCGCAAGGCGAAGCGCGACTGGACGACGGCGTCGATCCGGGCGTGACCCTGTTCATGCAAGGCCGCGTGTTCAACACCGCTGGCGAACCTTTGGCCGGCGCCGTGGTGGATGTCTGGCACGCCAATACCGGCGGCACCTACTCGTACTTCGATACCACGCAGTCGGAATTCAACCTGCGTCGGCGCATCGTGACCGACGCCGAAGGTCGCTATCGTTTGCGTAGCATCGTGCCCTCGGGCTACGGCTGCCCACCGGACGGTCCGACCCAGCAACTGCTCGATCAACTGGGTCGTCATGGCCAGCGCCCGGCGCACATTCACTTCTTCATTTCCGCACCGGATCATCGCCACCTGACCACCCAGATCAACCTTGATGGCGATCAGTACCTGCATGACGATTTCGCTTACGCCACCCGCGACGAACTGATCGCCAAAATCACCTTCAGTGACGATCAGCAGCGCGCGGCGGCCCATGGTGTGAGCGGTCGCTTTGCCGAAATCGAGTTCGACTTCACCTTGCAGTCGTCTGCACAGCCTGAAGAGCAGCAGCGCCACGAACGGGTTCGCGCACTCGAGGACTGATCGCAAAATCCTGTGGGATCACACACCCTGTGGGAGCGAGCTTGCTCGCGATAGCGGTTTTACATTCAACATCCATGTTGACTGGCATTCCGTCATCGCGAGCAAGCTCGCTCCCACAAGGTCTTGCGATAACACATCGATGCGAGCACTGTTCTGGAATGATCCGACGCAACCTATAACAACAATCAGAGTGACCCGATGATGCAAGCTCAACTGTTGAGTCAGCGCAGCAGAGTATTCGACCATGCCGACCCTTATGCGGTGTCGGGCTACGTCAATCAGCACGTCGGTAACCACTGCATTCTCATGCCCCGCGCCGGCAGTCCGCTGGCCAGTCTCGATCATCGCAAGTTCGCCAGCCTCGACCTGTGCCGCATCAGCTACGGTGCCAGTGTGCGCGTGACGTCCGGTGCACTGGACAGCATTTATCATCTGCAAGTGCTGCTGCGCGGCAATTGCCTGTGGCGTGGCCACGGCCAGGAACATTACTTCGCCCCCGGCGAACTGCTGTTGATCAATCCCGACGATCCGGTGGACCTGACGTATTCCGCCGATTGCGAAAAATTCATCCTCAAAGTCCCGACCCGCTTGTTTGAATCGGTCTGTGATGAGCAGCGCTGGCGCTATCCGGGGCAGGGCGTGCGGTTTCTGGAAAACCGTTATCAGCTCAATGAACTGGAAGGTTTCGTCAACCTGTTGGCGATGATCTGCCAGGAAGCCGAATCCACCGAGCAGATCCCCAGGGTGCAGGAGCATTACACGCAGATCATCGTCAGCAAGATGCTCAGCCTGATGAAAACCAATGTCTGCCGCCTCGAACTCGGCTCCCAGACCGCCACGTTCGAGGCGATTGCCGATTACATCGCCAATAACCTCAAACAGGACGTCGACAGCGAAGCACTGGCGCGCCAGGCGCACATGAGCCTGCGTTCGTTGTACGGACTGTTCGAGCGCAATGCCGGCGTCACGCCAAAAAACTACCAGCGCCAGAAACGCCTGGAGCGCATCAACGCCTGTTTGCGCGACCCGACCTGCAACGTGCGCAACGTCACCGAAGTGGCCATGGACTACGGCTTCCTGCACCTGGGCCGGTTTTCCGACAGCTACCGCAAGCAATTCGGCGAATTGCCGTCCGATACCCTCAAGCGCCGCCACTGACCGAATAGCCCCCGTAGGAGCGGGCTTGCCAGCGAAGTGGGAGTGTCAGTCGCCATTTATCTTGCTGACCCACCGCTTTCGCTGCGATGCGGCGACCCGACAAGCCAGCTCCTACAAGGGATCGGTGTCCATCCCAGACCCTGCACAAAACGGATAGAGGTCTGCACCCCGCGGATATTCCAGCCTGCCCCCCCGTCCTAGCATGACCCCTGCCTGAACAATAACAATGGAGGCGGTGGCCATGACCCTGCGACCTGAATATTTGCATTCCCTGCTTGAAGACGATCCCGATCAGGGCCTCTATCGCTGCAAGCGTGAGATGTTCACCGATCCCCGGTTGTTCGACCTTGAGATGCAGCACATCTTCGAAGGCAACTGGCTCTACCTGGCACACGAAAGCCAGATCCCCAATATCAACGATTTCTACACCACCACCATGGGGCGCCAGTCGGTCTTCATCGCGCGCAACAAGGACGGTGTACTCAACGCCTTCATCAATGCCTGCAGCCACCGCGGCGCGACCCTGTGCCGGCACAAGTCCGGCAACAAGAGCTCCTACACCTGCCCGTTCCACGGCTGGACCTTCAACAACTCCGGCAAGCTGCTCAAGGTCAAGGATCCGGCCAACGCCGGCTACCCGGCGAGCTTCAACTGCGAAGGCTCCCACGACCTGACCCGCGTCGCGCGTTTCGAGTCCTATCGCGGCTTCCTGTTCGGCAGCCTCAAGGCCGATGTGTTGCCACTGGTCGAGCACCTGGGCGAGTCGGCGAAGATCATCGACATGATCGTCGACCAGTCCGCCGATGGCCTGGAAGTGCTGCGCGGCTCCTCCAGCTACATCTACGAAGGCAACTGGAAACTCACCGCCGAAAACGGCGCCGACGGCTACCACGTCAGCTCCGTGCACTGGAACTACGCGGCCACCCAGAACCAGCGCAAGCAGCGCGAAGCCGGCGATAGCAATCCGACCATGAGCGCCGGCAACTGGGCCAAGCAAGGCGGTGGTTTCTATTCCTTCGACAAGGGCCACATGCTGCTCTGGACCCGTTGGGCCAACCCCGAGGACCGTCCGCTGTACGAGCGCCGCGATGAGCTGGCACAAGACTTCGGCCAGGCCCGCGCCGACTGGATGATCGAGAATTCGCGCAACCTGTGCCTGTACCCCAACGTGTACCTGATGGACCAGTTCAGCTCGCAGATCCGCATTGCCCGGCCGATCTCGGTCAACCGCACGGAAATCACCATCTACTGCATCGCCCCCAAGGGCGAGAGCGACCACGCCCGCTCCAGCCGGATTCGTCAGTACGAAGACTTTTTCAACGTCAGCGGCATGGCCACGCCGGACGACCTGGAGGAATTTCGCTCCTGCCAGACCAGCTACCAGGGCAGCGTCACCACCTGGAACGACATGTCCCGGGGCGCCGAGCACTGGATCGAAGGTGCAGACGAAGCCGCCAAAGAGATCGATCTGCACCCGCTGCTCAGCGGCATACGCACCGAAGACGAAGGCCTGTTTGTGCTGCAGCACAAGTATTGGCAGCAGACCATGCTCAAGGCCCTGGCCGATGAGCAGTCGAAACTGATCGCCGTGGAGGACGTGTTATGACCATCACCTACGACAGCGTGCGCGATTTCCTTTACCGCGAAGCGCGCTACCTCGACGACCGGCAGTGGGACGAATGGCTGGAACTGTACGCCCCGGACGCGACGTACTGGATGCCGTCCTGGGACGACAATGACGAATTGACCGAGGACCCGCAGCGGGAAATCTCGCTGATCTGGTACGGCAACCGCACCGGCCTGGAAGACCGCATCTTCCGCATCAAGACCGAGCGCTCCAGCGCCAGCGTGCCGGACACCCGCACTTCCCACAACATCAGCAACATCGAGCTGCTCGAACAGGCCGACGGACTGTGCATGGTGCGCTTTAACTGGCACACCCTGAGTTTTCGCTACAAGACCGTCGACAGCTATTTCGGCAGCAGTTTCTACACCCTCGACGTGCGCGGTGAAAACCCGCTCATCAAGGCCAAGAAAGTGATCCTGAAGAACGACTACGTTCGCCAGGTCATCGATGTTTACCACCTGTGAGACTGCCGTCATGACCCATTCCATTGCGTTCAATTTCGAAGACGGCGTCACCCGGTTCATCGACGCCAACGTCGGCGAGACCGTGGCCGATGCCGCGTACCGCCAGGGCATCAATATTCCGCTGGACTGCCGCGACGGCGCCTGCGGCACCTGCAAGTGTTTTGCTGAAGCCGGCACCTACGATTTGGGTGAGGAGTACATCGAAGACGCCCTCAGTCCTGAAGAGGCCGCGCAGGGTTTTGTCCTGACCTGCCAGATGCGCGCCCAAAGCGATTGCGTGGTACGGGTGCCGACCTCCTCCGAGGTCTGCCGCACCCGTCAGGCCAGCTTTGAGGCCACCATCAGCGCCGTGCGCCAGTTGTCCGACAGCACCATCGCGCTGTCGATCAAGGGCGAGGCCTTGAGCAAGCTGGCGTTCCTGCCGGGGCAGTACGTGAACCTGGGGATCCCCGGCAGCGAGCAGACCCGCGCCTATTCCTTCAGTTCGTTGCAACGCGATGGCGAGGTCAGTTTCCTGATCCGCAACGTGCCCGGCGGCCTGATGAGCAGTTTCCTGACCGGCATGGCCAAGGCCGGCGACTGCATGAGCCTGGCAGGTCCCTTGGGCAGTTTCTATTTGCGTGACATCCGTCGGCCGTTGTTGCTGCTGGCCGGTGGCACCGGGCTGGCGCCGTTCACCGCGATGCTGGAGAAGATCGCCGAGCAGGGCAGCGATCATCCGCTGCATCTGATCTACGGCGTGACCCACGATTTCGACCTGGTGGAAATCGACCGCCTCGAAGCCTTCGCCGCGCGCATCCCCAACTTCACCTTCAGCGCCTGCGTCGCCAGCCCCGAGAGCCGACACCCGCTCAAGGGCTACGTGACCCAGCACATCGAGCCAAAGCATTTGAACGATGGCGACGTCGACGTCTACCTGTGCGGCCCGCCGCCGATGGTCGAGGCCGTCAGCCAGTTCATTCGCGAACAGGGCATCGCGCCGGCGAATTTCTACTACGAAAAATTTGCCGCCAGCGCGGCGTAAATCGCCCCTGAATACCACGCACGACACAGACCCCATGTGGGAGCGAGCTTGCTCGCGATGAGGCCGGAACATTCAACATTGATGTCGCCTGTGAGGCAGCTATCGCGAGCAAGCTCGCTCCCACAGGGGTTGTTGGCATCCTTCGAGGTACACATGAACAGATTTCACGAAAAAGTCGCGCTGATCACCGGCGCTGCCCAAGGCATCGGGCGGCGAGTGGCCGAGCGCATGGCCGCCGAAGGGGCGAAGCTGATCCTGGTGGACCGCTCCGACCTGGTGTTCGAAGTCCAGCAACAACTGGCTTCGACCTGTCAGGTGTTGGCCCTGACCGCCGATCTTGAACAATACGAGGAATGCTGTCGGGTGATGCAAACCGCCGTCGAGCGCTTCGATCGCCTCGACGTGCTGGTCAATAACGTCGGCGGGACAATCTGGGCCAAGCCGTTCGAGCACTATGAAGCGTCGCAGATCGAGGCCGAGGTTCGCCGTTCGCTGTTCCCGACCTTGTGGTGTTGCCATGCGGCGCTGCCGTTCATGCTGGAGCAGGGCAGCGGGGCGATCGTCAACGTATCCTCCATCGCCACCCGCAGCCTCAACCGCGTGCCCTACGGAGCGGCAAAGGGTGGGGTCAATGCCTTGACCGCCTGTCTGGCATTCGAAACCGCCGGTCGTGGCGTGCGGGTCAACGCCACTGCACCTGGCGGCACCGAAGCACCGCCGCGACGCATACCCCGCAACGGTGCCGAGCAGAGTGAGCAGGAAAAGCTCTGGTACCAGCAGATCGTCGACCAGACCCTCGACAGCAGTTTGATGAAACGCTACGGCACCCTGGATGAGCAGGCGGGGGCTATTCTGTTTCTGGCCAGCGACGAAGCGTCCTATATCACCGGCATGGTCATGCCCGTGGGCGGCGGCGATCAGGGCTGAGGCGAGCGACAGACAACCCCATCGGCAAACAACGGAGTCATGGTGATGAGTGACAAACCCACGATCGTGCTGGTCCATGGTTTCTGGGGCGGCGCTGCCCACTGGAACAAGGTCATCGTCAAATTGCTCGGCCGGGGTGACACGAACATTCGTGCCGTTGAATTACCGCTGACTTCGCTGGCTGATGATGCCGAGCGTACGCGCAAGATGGTCGCCCAGGTGCCGGGGCCGGTGTTGCTGGTGGGACATTCCTATGGCGGTGCGGTGATCACTGAAGCGGGTGATTTGCCGAATGTGGTTGGCCTGGTGTATATCGCCGCGTTCGCGCCGGACGCCGGTGAAAGCCCCGCTGGCATCACGCAACGGCATCTGCCCGCGGCGGCGGCCAACCTGGCGCCCGATAGCGACGGTTACCTGTGGGTCAAGCCAGAGCTCTATCACGAAAGCTTCTGCCAGGACCTGCCGGCGACCGAAGGGTTGGTGATGGGCCTCACCCAGAAAGCGCCGCTGGCGAGTACCTTCGCTGACACCGTTGGCACGGTGGCCTGGAAGAAAAAACCATCGTGGTATCAGATTTCGACCGGGGACCGGATGATCGCTCCACAAAACCAGCAATGGATGGCCGAGCGGCTGAACCCCCGGGAGATTCTGACCTTGACTGCCAGCCATGCGTCCCTGGCGTCGATGCCCGCCGAAGTTGCGGCATTGATCGACAGGGCGGCGACGGCGTTGGCCAAGGGTTAGGATCCAGGTTCAACCGGATTCGGGAATCTTCATGGCGATATCTGGTCGGTATTTTGGAGAAGGGCGGGTGTAAGGTAAGCAAGCCAACCTGATATCACTGCCCAGGAGGAGGTGACTATGAGCGTTCCGATTCTGAATAAAATGCACATGAACGGCTATGACGTACTCAGAGTGAGCAATGGGCCCTGGCGGGTATGTACCCAGGGTGACCGACTGGGTTCATTTGACACTCGGGAAGAAGCACTGGCATTTGCCGCGTCGCTGCCCGGCTACAAGGCTCGTGCCGGCAGGCCTGCGAAAAGCCATCAAGCAAAGTGAAGTCCGGCCCGAAGCCACGGTGCTCCGGTAATCTCCTGTAGGAGCGAGCTCGCTCGCGATGGACTCAAGCGCGCCGAGTTTAGCCAGGAAACACGCGTTATCGTTAGCGACCATCGTCGGAACGCCGCGCGGAGCAAGCTCGCTCCTACAAAGTCCGTATAAGGGCGCTAATAGCCACCGCCTCCGCTGGGGCGGGAGGGTTCTCGGGCCTTTTGTTGCACGTGGCTCCATTCCGCGCACGTCATAAAGCTTTTGTGATCGACCTTGCCCCGGCCGTCAAAGCTGATGTTGTAAGCTTGTTGATGGCCGGACTGAGTCAGTTTGTAGTCAAAGCACGTACCGGGTTCGACGGTACGATCAGTGACCGACAAGGGCTGGCCACCGATTTGCCGGACTTGCTCCTGGCTCATGCCGGTGTCGACTTTCGCAACCAGCGGCTGGTCCTGGTAGATCGAGTTGGTGCTGCAGCCTGCCAACGCGGTCAGTGCGACAACCAGCGTGAATAGAGGCCTGTTCATGGCAGCGCTCCCGCTATTGAGTCTTGTTGCGGCTAATGACCTTGGCTTTCACTTCCTCGGCATAGCCGGACAGTTTTTCTTCATCACCCTGAAATAAAGAACACAGTCTTTGGACGGCTTGCGCGTCGGCTTCGCTTCCGAGCAGGCGCAATTGCTCCTCGATGCGCAACAGTTCCACTGCCGACCAGCGCAAATCTGACGCAAGCCCTTGCAGATCACGCCGAAGTTCCTGTTCCGATTCGTTAAGCCACATGATGACCTCCTGAACTCTGCACACCAGAATTTTAGACCTGTTTGCCGGGACGGATGTTGTGTTTGTCTGAATCAGCGGGGTTTCCTTTGGTCGGGAAAACCACAGCGAACGAGAAAATAAGCTGTCTTAATCAAGAGTCGGTTTTTCCTGCGGGGTGAAGTCAAATGACCGCGACTGATGATTTCAGGGCTCGGGCCCAGGAGTTGATCGCTGACCTGGAGGCGGCGACCAATGAGATGATGCAATTGGTATCGGCCCGTCAACTCAGTGGGCCGCAATGGGAGCAAGTCAAACAACGCCAGCATGAAGCCTACGAAAGATGGATCGATTATCTGAATTCAAGGAACTAACCGGGGCAAGCGATATCAATGACAGTCGCTGAATCGTTGGGGATGGCTGTAGGGACGACGGCAAGCTACATTTTCTTATTTAGCATTAAAGGAAGCAGCATGCGGATGTTGATGGGGGGAGTCGCGCTGGCATTGCTGGCCGGGTGTTCATTGCCGGCGTCGCTGGTGCCGGGCGAGCCGAATGTCAGCAAGCACAGCGCGAAGACGCCAAAAGTGTATGCGGCGTGCGTGTTGCCTGCCTGGCAAAAGGAAGTATCGAATACCACCCAGGTTTCGATATCCAATGGATTCAGGATCACCGCGCCCAGTGTGATCACGGCCGACGAAGTGCTGGATATCGTGAAGTACAAGGATGGCAGCCGGATTTCGCTGTATCAGGGGCCACCCTGGGCCAAATCCGGCGACCTGCGCAAAATCGTCCACGACTGTTTGTAAGCGCGGATGAGTGAAAATCGGTCACCGACCGTATTTTCGCCCGAATCGAGAAAAACCGGATGCCTGGTGTGCATCCGGTTTTTTTTGTGTGGATCAGTCTGTAAGGTTAGTGGTCGGGATGATGTGTTCGTCTGCCAGGGGGGCAATTTTGCGTTCCCGACGCTCGTTCATCCAGCTTTCCACTTTGACGCCGAATTCTGGCGGGGCCTTGCGCCCGAGTTTCCTGGCGATGTCGAGGATGGTCTGTTGGGCCAGGGCCTCTTCCATGCGTTTTTGCGCCACCATCATCGCGCCATTGATCGCGCACAGTCCGTCCAATGCCCACTCAGGCGGGGCACCTTCAAACACGGCGCAACGGCCCCGGATCTCCCGGCAATCGAAGATCGACTTGCGGCCGTCGATGGCATTGACGATGTCCAGCAACGTTATTTCATCAGCGGGCCGGGCCAGCTTGAAGCCACCGCGCACGCCTTCGGTGGCGACCACCAGTTTGGCCTTGGCCAGTTTGGTGAAGATTTTCGCCAGATAGTCCAGGGGTACGCCTTGCAATTCGGCAAGGTCGCGCACGCTCGCCTCGCGCGAGTCGCCGCCATTGCCTACGAGAAAAAGCAGGCAGTGGATGCCGTATTCGACACCCGCGCTGTAAAGAGACATGCAAATCTCCGACTGAATTAGTCGCAAATTCTAGCAGCCGAAAGCTAGTCAGGCAATAAATCCCTCCTCGTTCAATCTTTTTTCGTGGCAGCTAACGCATCTTCTGATGCCCTGAATACAAGCTGTTCAGCTCAGGGAACGCGTTTTTCGATGGCGACCCTCGGTAAAAACCTGTTGCAGGCTTTAACTAGGATCAATACAGTCGTAGTTGTTCGGTCGCAGTGGCAGGCGTTTATCCGTGTACAACCCGGCGGCGATCCTTGCACCCCTCAACGATTTTCAACACTTGATCATTCCCCGCAGGAGTCAAAAATGAAGCAGCACATTCTGGTAATCGGCGCAGGTTTCGGTGGCATGTGGACCGCTTTGAGTGCCACCCGCCTGTTCGACATTCACGGCCACAGCGACGTTGAAGTGACTGTGCTGGCTCCCCAGGCCGAGCTGCGTGTGCGTCCGCGCTTCTACGAGCCGAACGCCCATCAACTGGCCGCGCCGATTGGCGACCTGTTCGATGCCGTAGGGGTCAAGTTCATCAAGGGCGCGGCGCAGACCATCGATGCCGGGCAAAAACAGGTCGGCTACATCGATGCCTCAGGTGCCCGACAAATCTGCAGCTACGACAAACTCGTTCTGGCCACCGGCAGCCGCCTGGCTTCGCCGAACACCCCGGGCGTGGCCGAACATGCCTTCGACGTCGATCAGATCGAACACGCCGTGCGTCTGGAAAACCACCTCAAGGCGCTGGCCAATCAGCCTGAAAGCAAGGCGCGCAACACCGTGGTGGTGGCCGGTGGCGGTTTCACCGGGATCGAAACGGCGACTGAAATGCCGACCCGCCTGCGGGCCATCTTCGGCGACCGTGCCGACATCAATGTGATCATCGTTGACCGTGGCGATAAAATTGGCGGCTCGATGGGTGAGCAAATCGCCGAATCGATCGTCGAGGCCAGCGTGGCGACCGGCGTGAAATGGCACTTGAAGGCCTCGGTGGTGTCGGTCGATGCCACTGGCGTGACCCTGTCCGACGGTGTTCGCATCGACGCAAACACCGTGGTCTGGACCACCGGCGTTCGCGCCAGCTCCCTGACCGAGCAGATTCGCGCCGAGCGCGATCACCTGGGCCGTCTGCATGTCGACGCTCACCTGAAAGTCATCGGCCAGGACGACATCTTCGCCACCGGCGACGTTGCCTACGCGGCCAGTGACGAGATCGGCAACTACGCCTTGATGACCTGTCAGCACGCCATTTCGCTGGGCCGCCATGCCGGCAACAACGTCGCCGCGCAGATTCTCGGCGTGGACCCGACGCCGTACAGCCAGCCGAAATACGTGACCTGCCTGGACCTGGGGGCCTGGGGCGCGGTGTACACCGAGGGTTGGGATCGTCAGGTCAAGTTGGTCAAGGAGGAGGCCAAGGCGCTGAAGACTCAGATCAATACCCAGTGGATCTACCCGCCAGCGGCTGATCGCGCCTCGGCGCTGGCGTCGGCGGATCCGATGATTCCTGCGGCCTGATTGATTCGAACATCGCGTCCGAACAAGAAATCCCGCTTGGGTTCTCCTGAGCGGGATTTTTTTACGCCTTGATTGCCTGTATGAAATTTACCGTGTATTTTTTCATGAAATTAAAAATACAAAATTTCACGAGGCCGTATGTTTCAGCAATCCACCCGGCATGTCGCCAGTTACTACGCCCACACCTGCGCTGATCGTCTGCTCGATCGAGCCGCACTGGAAGGTGAGCACGACACCGAAGTGCTGATCATCGGGGCCGGTTTCAGTGGATTGCACACCGCTTTGCGCCTGGCGCTGGCCGGCAAGCGCGTGACCGTGCTCGAAGCCAGCCGGGTGGCCTGGGCCGCGTCCGGGCGCAATGGCGGGCAGGCGATTCTCGGTTGGTCGTGCGACATGCCACCGCTGGAAGCGGCGCTGGGTTACGAACGGGCGCGGCGACTGTGGGACGGCATGCGCTGGGCTGCGCGCGAGCTGCGTGACTTGCCCGGTCGCCATGGGTTCGATTGCGACTACCGCGCTGGCCATCTCTGGACCTCGGTGATGCCGCGTCGGGTAAGCCTGCTGACCGAGTGGCAACACGAGGCCAGCCACAAGTGGGGTCACGACAAACTGCAATTCATTCCACGGCAACAATTGCCGGAATGGGTGGCCAGCGAGCGTTATCAGGCCGGCCTGTTCGACCCCGAGGGCGGGCATTTGAACCCGCTGAAACTGGCTCTCGGCCTTGCGGATGCGATCGAGCGGGCCGGTGGCCGCATCCACGAGCAAAGCAAGGCGCTGAGTTATGGCGAGGAGGGCGACGGGTTTGTGGTGACGACCGAACGCGGGCGTATTCGCACCGATGTGCTGGTGCTGGCGTGCAACGCCTACCTCGACCGGCTCGACCCGCAACTGGCCAGTTGCGTATTGCCGGTCGGGACCTATCAGGTCGCGACTGCGCCGCTCACCAGGGAGCAAGCCATCGCGCTGCTGCCGAGCAACGTGTGCGTAACCGACAACCAGTTCGTGCTCGATTATTTCCGGCGCACCCCGGACAACCGCCTGCTGTTCGGCGGCGGTTGCACTTACCTGGGCGGGATGCCCAAGGACATCGCCGCGGCGACCCGGCCGTTCCTGGAGCGGGTGTTCCCGCAACTCACGGGCGTGGAGCTGGAGTTTGCCTGGGGCGGCCACATCGACCTGACCCTCAAGCGCACGCCGGATATCGGCCGCCGTGGCGATCTGTACTGGATGCAGGGGTATTCCGGGCATGGCGTGCTGCCGACACTGGCCGCGGCACGGGCGGTGTCCGACGCGATACTCGGTCAGCCCGACGAGCTGTCCCTGTATCAAGGCCTGAACAATGGCAGTTTTCCCGGCGGAAAATACCTGGCCGCGCCGCTGGAAGCCATCGGCAAGGCCTGGTATCGACTGCGTGACAGTATTTGAAGCAACACTTTCTGGAAGCCTCTGGATGGACATGCAAGAAGAAATCTCGGCGCTGGCGATCCTGATCCAGGACCTGCGCAAACACAAAAAGTACACCCTCAAGGAACTGGCGGACAAAATCGGTCGCTCCGTCGGCTTTTTGTCTCAGGTCGAGCGCGGCCTGTCGCGCCCGACAGTAGCGGACCTGACCGCCATCAGCGAAACCCTGGGGGTGCCGACTACCTATTTCTACAGCTTGCCCAAACCCATGGCCTTGCCCTGGGTCACCCGTCCGGACGAGCGCCGCACGCTGTACTACGCCGACGGCATCACCGACATCCTCGTTTCGCCAAAAATGCGCGCCTCGTTCTCGATGCTCGAAAGCCTGCTCGAGCCCGGCGCCAGCAGCGGCGACCGGCACATGAAGGACAGCTCGGAGCAGGGCGGTTACGTCCTCGAAGGGGAGCTGACCCTGTGGCTCGACGACAACGAACCGGTGACCTTGCGCCAAGGCGACAGCTTTCAACTGGCCAGCCATGCGCACTGCCGCTACGGCAACCTGTCCGATCAACTGACCCGTGTGCTTTGGGTTTACACCTGATAACAACAAGGAATATATCGATGGATGCTGTGTGCTCTGATCTGCTGGCCGAGGTTCGCAACTTCCGCCACTGCAACCCCGAAGTGCGATACGTCGACCTGATCTCCCTGGACATTCCGGGGCATTTCTACGGCAAGCGCTACCCGATCGAGATGCTGGAAAAAGTCGCTGCCGGCAGCGCACTGAAGCTGCCACAGAACTGCGTACTGCTCGGCACCCAGGGCGGGCTGTTCAAGATCGGCGATTACTGCTTCAGCGATGGTGACCCGGATGCGCTGCGCCGTTTGGTGCCCGGTACCTTGAAGCGGGTGACCTGGGAAAAGCAGCCCTTGGGCCAGATGCTGATCACCTCCGACGGTACGGAAAAACCCATCGAATTCGAACCCCGTGAAGTGCTGGCGCGGGTGCTGGACCGACTCAAGCGCAAGGGCATTTTCCCGGTGGTGGCCTTCGAGCTGGAGTTTTACCTGTTCGACAGCCGCTTGAAGGACGGCTTGCCGCAGTTCCCCCGTGATGAGCTGACCGGCGATGCCGATGATCAACCGAACATGCACATCGAGCGCTTGTCGCGCTTTGCCCCGGTGCTCGATGACATGGTCGAGACCGCGCGAGCCCAGGGCATCGATGCCACGGTGATCACCGCCGAACTCGGCCCGGGCCAGTTCGAAATCAACTTCGGCCATTGCGATGACGGCCTGCGCGCCGCTGACTGGGCCGCACTGTTCTGCCGCAGCACCCGGGGCGTGGCGCTCAAGCACAACTATCGCGCCAGCTTCATGGCCAAACCCTACCTGCAGCACCCCGGTAGCGGCATGCACGTGCATGTCAGCCTGTATGATCAGGCCGGCAATAACCTGCTGGCAGCGAACGGCCAGCGAGCGCTACGTCATGCGGTGGCCGGTTGCCTGGAAGTATTGCCGCACTGCATGCCGATCTTTGCCCCGAACCACAATGCCATGCGCCGCTTGAGCGCCACGGTGAACGTCGCGTCCCGCGCCAGTTGGGGCTTCGAGGATCGCGATGCGTGCTTGCGCATACCGGAGTCGGACATCAAGAACCTGCGCATCGAACATCGCCTGGCGGGCGCCGATGCCAACCCGTATCTGGCGTTGGCAGCGATTCTGGTGGGCCTGGAGCAAGGCCTGGAAGGGGAGCACGAGCCGATTGCACCACTCAACGAAGACCGTAGCAGTGGCATCGATTTTCCGTTGGAAATGCTCGAAGCGGTGCAGTCCATGCAAAGTCATTCACCACTGCGCGAAGGCTTGGGGGCGGAGTTTGTGGACGTCTATTGCGAAAACAAGCGTCAGGATCATCTGGCATTTCTGCATGACATCAGTGCGCGGGAGTATCGCTGGTTTCTCTAGTCGTCCTTAAAAAATATGTGGATATTGAAGGGGTTAGAAGGATTAGTAACTGGATAGTGAATAAAAATATCTTGTTACAGGCGGAAATATTCCGTAATATCCGCGCCGCGTTCACCACCACGGTTTATGCATTTTTAAATCCCGGGCGTCCATCAGCTGCCTGGGATTTTTTTTGCCTGAAATTCCGTAGGCGGGGGCGAAGGCTGTAGGAGCCGGCTTGCTGGCGAACCGGACGACGCGGTGTGTCAGACAAGCCGCTTTCGCTGGCAAGCCAGCTCCTACAGGTGTTTCGGTGTCAGGCGGGCCCTGGTACTGACACGCGGGCGGAGCGACTCATCAGCCAGTAATAACTCAACGCCGGCACCAGCAACCCGACGATCCACGCCAGGTCCACCCCGTCCAGCGCCGTGGCCACCGGGCCGGCATACAGCGTGGTGTTCATGAACGGAATTTCCAGGGCAATCGCCAGCAGGAAGCTGCCGCAGGCAATCCGGTTGATGCGCCCGTAGATCCCGTTCAGGTCGAAGATGTCGTCAATCCGGTACTGGCCTTTGCGCAGGCAGTAGTAGTCCACCAGATTGATCGCCGTCCACGGGATCAGGAAGTAGCTCATGAAGAAGATGAAGTTGAGGAAGAAGTTGATGAAGTCGTCCTGACTGATGGTGCACAGGGCCGTGGCCAGCAGGCTGATCAGCAGCATGAACACTCCGCGTACCTGTGGCGTCACCTTGAGCCGGGCAAAAGGCTCGATCACGGTAATGGTCGACATGAACGCGCCGTACAGATTGAACACGTTGATCGACACCTGGCCGTAGACGATGAAGGCGAACAGCAGCACCGCGCCAGTGCCGAACAGACCGGCGACATGCCCACCGACGTTGCTGGAAAAGTCGCCGATGCCGACGCTCAGGATCGCCCCGAGAATCATCATCCACGCACCGCCGCTGACCGTGCCGGCGTAGCTGTACCAGAACACCTGGGCGCTCGGCGTGTTGCTCGGCAGGTAGCGCGAGTAGTCGGCGACGTAAGGCGCGTAGGACAGTTGCCAGGTCACGGCAATGCTCACCGCCACCAGGAACTTCGACAACGAGAAGCCGGTTGGCAGCCATTGTTCGGCCGGGATCGGCAACTGCAAGGCGAGTACCGTGGCGGCGGCGAACACCAGCAGCGACAGAATCGACAGCAGCTTCTGCAGGCGGTGAATCAACCGATAGCCATAGAGCGCGACGACGAAGCACAACGCGCCGATCAGGTAGATATTGCCGGACGTCGGCAGTGGGCTGACCGACTCCAGCGCCTGGGCCGCGAGCAAGGTGTTGCTGACGAAGAAGCCCAGGTAGATCAGCATCACGAACAGCAGCGGCAACACCGCCCCCAACACACCGAATTGCGCCCGGCTCTGGATCATTTGCGGAATGCCCAGCTTCGGTCCCTGGGCCGAGTGGGAGGCCATGAAAATCGCCCCCAGCAACGAGCCGATGATGATCGCCAGCGCACTCCAGAACAGGTTGAGCCCCATCACCACCGGCAGTACGCCGGAGGCGATGGTGGTGATGTTCATGTTGGCGCCGAACCAGATATGGAACAGCGCACCCGGCTTGCCGTGGCGTTCGGTTTCGGGGATGAAATCGATGCTTCTTTTTTCGACTTGCATGGCGATCACTCCTGAGTCCGGACGAGACGGGATTGCAGACGGGCGATGGTGCTTGGCAGCTCATGGGGCTGGTGGGCAAACAGGTCCGGACGCTCGGGGATCAGGCTGACGTAATCGAGTTGTTGCAGGGCGCGCTGGCACTCGGTCGCGGTGAGGATTTCCAGCGCGTAGACCCAGTTGACCATGATCAGCAGGGCCGAGTAGTGCCCGGCCCAAGTGGTCGTGGTGCAGGCATCGCTGACCAGGCGCACGCGATAACCCAGGGCGAAGGCATCGAAGACACTGGTGAGCACGCAGACGTCGGTCAGCACGCCGCAGACGATCAGCGTGTCGACCTCCATTGCCTTGAGTCGGGCATTGAGGTCGGTGCGGTGAAAGGCACTGTAACGCCCCTTGTCGATGATCAATTCGCCGGGCTGCGGCGCCAGCGATTCGATGATTTCCACTTGCCGGGTGCCGGCGCGGTAGCTGCCGGGGCCTCCGTCGGCGGCCAGGGGTTCGCCGTGGGGCAGGTCACTGCCGTTGGCCTGATTGATGTGGCGGGTATAGATGACAGGTATCCGCTGATGGCGGGCGGTATCGAGCAGGGCGGCGGTATGGGCGACCACCGGGTCGAGGTTTTCCAGGACGAAGCCGTCCTCCTGCTGCATGTCGATGATCAACAGCGCGTTGTTATTGTTCATTGGGCAAACCTGATCAAGGCGAAACACGATGCACCGTACGCGCCATGCCATGGCGGGACGCGAGGTGCGTGATTGGCTGTTCGGGTGGACTCAATGAACTATTTGCCAGAAGCCGTTCTGCTTGGCCGAAACGCTGGCGCGCAGGCGCTTGAAATGCAGGTGCGATGCGGTCCATTCACCGCGCAGGTAAGCCCGCGCGGCGCCGCAGGGAAGGGCGAGTGATGGGAGACGACCAGTCATCATTGGAATCGACCCCTGTAGGAGCGAGCTCGCTCGCGAAAAACTTCGGAACAACGCGGTCATTCAGATGGCGCGCGTTATCGTTGGCGTCCATCGCGAGCAAGCTCGCTCCTACAGTTGATGTCGCAGGGCGGCACAATCAGCGGAACGCTGGCACCACATGCTTGATGAACAGCTCCAGGGATTTTTTCTTTTCCGCGTGGGGCAGGCTGTTATCGCACCAGAAGCTGAACTCGTCGACCCCCAATTCCTGGTAGTACTTGATGCGCGGAATGATTTCTTCCGGGGTGCCGATCATGGCGGTCTTGTGCAGGCTCTCGAGTTCGAACTCGGGGCGACCGGCGAATTTCTCTTCCGGGCTCGGCGCCAGGAAACCGTTGACCGGGGTGGTCTTGTTGCCGAACCAGGCATCGAAGGTGCGGTAGAACTTCGAAATTGCCTTGGCCCCGACTTGCCAGCCCTCTGGATCGTCAGCGGTGTGCACGTGGGTATGTCGCAGCACCATCAGTTGCGGGCGCGGCACGCCAGGGTTGTTGTCCAGCGCGGCCTGGAATTTGTTCTTCAGGTCGAGGACTTCTTCGTCGCCTTTCATCAGCGGCGTGACCATGACGTTGCAGCCGTTGGCCACGGCGAAGTTGTGCGAGTCCGGATCGCGGGCGGCGATCCACATCGGCGGGTTCGGCTGCTGGATCGGCTTGGGCACGCTGGTGGAGGTCGGGAATTTCCAGATGTCGCCGTCATGGGCGTAATCGCCTTGCCACAGGGCACGCACCACCGGAACCATCTCCCGTAGCGCCTGACCGCCGGAGGACGCCGGCATGCCGCCGGCCATGCGATCGAATTCGATCTGGTAGGCACCACGGGCCAGACCGACTTCCATGCGCCCGTTGCTGATCACGTCGAGCAACGCGCATTCACCGGCCACCCGCAGCGGATGCCAGAACGGCGCAATGATGGTGCCGGCACCGAGGTGAATGGTGGTGGTCTTGCCCGCCAGGTAAGCCAGCAGCGGCATCGGGCTTGGCGAGATGGTGTATTCCATGGAGTGGTGTTCGCCGATCCATACGGTGCTGAAACCACCGGCTTCGGCCATCAGGGTCAGTTCGGTCAGGTCTTCGAACAACTGGCGGTGGCTGACGCTTTCGTCCCAACGTTCCATGTGTACGAACAGGGAAAACTTCATGACGCTTACCTCGGATCTATTGTTGTCGGCCGGTCGATCGCGGGCCTGTTGATTGTTGGTATACCATAATACGTGATGAGGGGCAAAAGATCAGGCCAGAACGGGCAGGGCGCCCATCTTGCCGTGGCAATACACCAGCGGCCCGCTGCTCTGCCGGGGCACGATCAGGTTTTTCACGGCGCCGACCATGATCGCGTGGTCACCGCCTTCATATTCGCGCCACAGCTCACATTCGATGACCGCCGTGGCGTTGGCCAGAATCGGGTTGCCCAGCTGACTCAGCGTCCACTCGATCCCCTGGGCCTTGTCCTTGCCTTTGCGCGCGAAAGCATAGGCTTCGTTCTGCTGGCCGCCGGACAGCACGTGGATGGCAAAACGTTTGTTCTTGATCAGTACCGGGTAGGAATCGGAACTGTAGTTGGGGCAGAACAGCACCAGGGCCGGGTCCATCGACAGCGAGCTGAAGGCGCTGGCGGTCAGGCCGACGATTTGCCCGTCGTCGTCCAGGGTGGTGATCACGGTCACTCCGGACGGGAACGAACCCATGACTTGTTTGTAGATGGCGGCATCGATCATTGGACGGTCCTCGGATGGTGTGACGCGTTTTTATGTGTTTATAGGTCTGATGGTATACCGTAATACATCGATTGCAAGGTCTTTTTGGGTGAACCGATAAACGTAAGGCTTTCGTCGGAAACCCAATGATTACTGGGCTTTCAGCTAGCCAGTGCTGGTGTGAATCGGACAGGATGGCGGCTCAGATGCTTGTTCAAAGACCGGATCAGTCTTGTTTAAAGTTTGGAATACCATAATATGGTTCGCATCTGAGGGGCGGCCAGAGAGTCCCCCCGGTTTGGCTTCATACAAAGATAAGAACAGACAAACTCGAGTTCATGCACATGTCCCAGATGTCCCGGCAAGATCCGTTGATCGAGAACCACACGGTCGACTATGTTCCACTCGCAGAGCGCCACGGGAAGGCCCGCGATCTTTTCACCCTGTGGTTCAGCACCAACATTGCGCCACTGCCCATCGTCACCGGCGCCATGGTGGTCCAGGTGTTTCACCTCAACCTGTTCTGGGGCTTGCTGGCGATTGCCCTCGGGCACATGGTCGGTGGCGTGGTGATTGCGCTGGCGTCGGCCCAGGGGCCGTGCATGGGCATTCCGCAGATGGTGCAGAGCCGTGGTCAGTTCGGCCGCTATGGCGCGCTGCTGATCGTGTTCTTCGCGGCGCTGATCTACATCGGCTTCTTCATTTCCAACATCGTGCTGGCAGGCAAATCGATAGTCGGCATTGCGCCATCGGTTCCGGTGTCGGCCAGCATTCTCATCGGTGCCCTCAGTGCCACGGCCATCGGGGTGATCGGTTATCGCTTCATCCATACCCTCAACCGCATCGGCACCTGGGTGATGGGCAGCGCGTTGCTCGCCGGCTTCCTCTACATCTTTGCCCATGACTTGCCGGCGGACTTCTTCACCCGCGGCGGCTTCAACCTGTCCGGCTGGCTGGCCACGGTCTCACTGGGCATCATCTGGCAAATCAGCTTCTCGCCGTACGTGTCGGACTACTCGCGTTACCTGCCGGCGGACATCGGCATCGCCCGGCCGTTCTTCGCCACCTACCTGGGGGCGACGCTGGGCACGATCCTGTCGTTCACCTTCGGCGCCGTGGCGGTACTGGCAACCCCGGAAGGCACCGAGGCGATGGCGGCGGTCAAGCAGTCCACCGGTTGGCTGGGGCCAATCCTGATGGTGTTGTTCCTGCTCAACATCATCAGCCACAACGCCTTGAATCTGTATGGCGCGGTGCTGTCGATCATCACTTCGATCCAGACCTTCGCCAGCCAGTGGACGCCCAGCATCAAGGTGCGCGTGGTGTTGTCGGGCATCGTGCTGGCGGGTTGCTGCGTGGTGGCGCTGGGCGCTTCGGCGAACTTCATTTCGCAGTTCATCGGCCTGATTCTCGCGCTGTTGCTGGTGCTGGTGCCGTGGGCCTCGATCAACCTGATCGACTTCTACCTGATCAAGCGTCGTCGCTATGACATCGCTTCGATCTTCCGCGCTGACGGCGGCGTCTACGGTCGATTCAACCTGCACGCGATCATCGCTTACTTCATCGGCATCATCGTGCAGCTGCCATTTGCCAACACGTCGTTGTATGTCGGACCTTACGCCAATCTGGTCGACGGCGCGGACCTGTCGTGGCTGGTAGGGCTGGTGGTGACGTGTCCGTTGTATTACTGCCTCGCTACGCGAAGCCAGGCGCAGGAAAGCGGTTCGGTGAAATTCGGTTACACCGACTGAGGCAAAATCGTTTGGTGTTCGTCCGAAAAATGCCCGGCACGTCGCCGGGCATTTTTGTTTTCGCTGACCGCTCAGGTTTGCTTGAACGCATTCAGGCCGCGT
The DNA here is from genome assembly GCF_019947515.1 of Pseudomonas sp. A-B-19. NCBI lineage: Bacteria > Pseudomonadati > Pseudomonadota > Gammaproteobacteria > Pseudomonadales > Pseudomonadaceae > Pseudomonas > Pseudomonas sp. A-B-19. Next base: position 65,515 of record NZ_JAGYGN010000008.1, on the reverse strand, counting down.
TGTACCGCCGGCCTGGCTTCGACGGTATCGAACCAGCGTGCAAGTTGCGCCAGCTCTTTCCATTCCAGTCGATCACGGAACGCTGTGGCGATGGTGAATGCCGAAATGTCGGCCATGGAGAACTGCGCTCCGGCCATGAATTCGTCCGTCAAAAAACTTTCCGCGTAGGTCAGTTGCTCGATCACCCGCAGATCGATCATCGCCGCCGCTTTGTCCTGCCCCGCCTGGTGCAGAAAAAACGCGGCATGGCTGGGGGCGATGACATCGGTCACGAAAAAGAAATAGCGGTCAATCACCCGGATACGCTCAGGTCCGGGCTGCGCCGGTGCCAGCCGTCCCGGTGCCTTGGCATCGGCGTACTGGATGATGGCGTTGGACTGATTGATGACCAGCGCCGGCGTGGTCCCGTGGTCGATCAGGGTCGGGACTTTCCCGGCCGGGTTCAGCGCCAGGAAGGCCGGGCCATGGTGTTCCTTCGCATACAGGTCGAGCCTGCGTGCGGTGTAGGCGATGCCGGATTCTTCCAGGGCAATCGCGGCCCGCAGACTGTTGCCGGTGTTCGCGCCGTACAGATCGATTTGATCGTTCATGGGTCATTGCTCTTGTCGGGACACAGGCAGCCACCGAACACTGCCAACGATGTCAATCTGATGAAAATCCGCCGCACCGATATGCAAAAACAGTGATCGTCCATACCCCCAGCGCGACAAGCCTTATCCCCCCCACGAAAACTACTTTCACTGCGTTTGATAATAGCCTGTCGAAATGCTTCAAGCGTTTCACAAGCCATTCATCGAAGCCTCGCGATCTTGTTATTGGTGTAATGCGTAATAGGCAGTAAACAGGCTGCGCAGGCATCGGCAGTCTGGACTTACCGGGGACTGATTGCCTCACTGCACCGATCAAAGTGGACACGTATTTTGGCCGCATCGATCTCCTTTTGGCCTGCCTCACGCTGTGAACCGGTCACGTCGTCAGCAAGAATCAGACGCGGGTTGCCGAGTCGGCAGCCCAAGGTCAAATCACAACCATAAGCTTCACTTCCTTGCCCTTGGCTATTTTCAAGGCCGCTGCCGTGTTCAGAACATAAAAACCATCGAACTCACGCCACACTTGGGGAAATGATCCATGGACTCAATGAAACGCCTACTGGGCGCCACCGTTTGCGGACTGTCGCTGCTGGCCAGCGCGGTGCACGCCGAACAGCAGGAATTGCGGGTGTACAACTGGGCGGACTACATCCTGCCGTCCGTGCCCAAGGACTTTGCCAGGGACACCGGGATCAAGGTGACCTGGGACACCTTCGACACCAACGAGTCCCTGGAAGCCAAGCTGCTGACCGGCAACTCGGGCTACGACCTGGTGGTGCCATCGAACCAGTTCATCGAAACCCAGATCAAGGCGGGCGTGTTCCAGAAACTCGACAAGTCCAGGCTGCCGAACTGGTCGCACCAGGATCCGGCACTGCTCAAGCTGCTGGACAAAAACGACCCCGGCAACCAGTACGGCGTGCCCTACATGTACGGCACCGTGCTGATCGGCTTCAACCCGGCCAAGGTCAAGGCGGCGCTGGGCGAAAATGCGCCGGTGGACAGCTGGGACCTGGTGTTCAAGCCCGAGAACATGGAAAAGCTCAAGGCCTGTGGCGTCGCCATGCTCGACTCGCCGTCGGAGATTCTGCCGCTGGCCCTGCATTACCTGGGGCTGGACCCGAACAGCCAGAATCCGGATGACTACGAAAAAGCCAAGGCGCTGATGCTCAAGGTCCGCCCTTACGTCACCTACTTCAACTCCGCCAAGTACATGACCGACATCGCCAACGGCGATATCTGCGTGGCCATCGGTTACTCCGGCAGCTTCTATCAATTCGGCAATCGCGCCAAAGAGGCGGGCAACGGCGTGGTCGTCGACTGGCGCCTGCCGAAAGAAGGCGCGCCGATCTGGTTCGACACCTTCGCCATCCCGAAAAGCGCGAAGAACGTCGCCGAGGCTCACGAATTCCTCAACAACCTGCTGGACCCGAAAGTCATCGCGCCGATCAGCGACTTCCTCGGTTACCCGAATGCGAACAAGGACTCGCTGGCGCTGATCAATAAAGACATCACCGGCAACCCGAACCTGACACCGACCAGCGAGGCATTGAAGACGCTGTACGTCGTGCAGCCGTTGCCGCAGAAGCTCGAGCGGGTGCGTACGCGGGTGTGGACCAGCATCAAGTCCGATCAGTAACCCCGGGATGTTTTTGTGAGATCCCTGTAGGAGCGAGCTTGCTCGCGAATGCGAAGTGTCAGTCGGTACAGGTGTCGACTGATCCACCGCCATCGCGAGCAAGCTCGCTCCCACAGGGGGATGGGTGTACACAAAACCTGTGCTCGACACAAAAAACTGTGGGAGCGAGCTTGCTCGCGATGGCGGGCTGACAGGCAACAGAGATGTACGGTGCAAGTCTCAGCGAAAAAATTCCCCCGGTGTTTCGCCGAACTGCTGGCGGAAGGCCGCGATAAACGCCGACGTCGAGTCGTAGCCGCAGGCCAGCGCGACGTCGGTCACTCGTTCGCCCTGTTCCAGTGGCGTCAGGGCGCCGAGCAGGCGCAAGCGCTGACGCCAGGCGCGAAACGTCAGGCCCGTGTCGCGCAGGAACAGGCGACTGAGGGTTTTTTCGGTAACGCCGAATTTGTCGCTCCAGTGACTGAGCGTGGTCTGTTGCTCCGGGTGCGACTCCAGGCTTTGAGCGATCTGCCGCAATCGGCTGTCCTGGGGCAGGGGCAGCATCAAATCGATCTGTGGCGCCTCAGCCAATTGATCCAGAATCACCTGGGCCAACCGTCCATGCGGGCCGTTCTGATCGTATTCCACAGGAATCTGGCTGAAGGCACGGATCAACTCACGCAACAAGTCACTGACCCCCAACACATGACAGCCCGGCGGCGCCCATGCCGAGACGCTGCAATCGATGTACAGGCTGCGCATTTCCGTGCGCGGCGAGCTGAACACCCGGTGCGGCATGCCCGCCGGAATCCACACCGCTCGCTCCGGCGGGGCCACGAAGCGCCCGACGCCGGTCTGTATTTCGAGCACGCCCGCGATCGCATAGGACAGCTGCACCCACGGGTGGCTGTGGCGCCGGGTCAGGGCGCGATCGGGCAGCGATTCGGTACGGCCGTAGAGCGGTCGTGGCAGGCTGGACAGCCCGGGAATACTGCGCCGGATACTTTTGTCATGTCCTTTAGGCGGCATCTGCTGGCTCATCGGCGTTAGTCGGTAATACCCAGTCACGTTAGAGTCGCTTCCACGTACTGGCAACCCCTGGATGATCAATCCCCATGACTCGCCCCCGTCTGTTACCCGACAACTTCACCCTGACCCTGATCGGCGTAGTGACGCTCGCCAGCCTGCTGCCCGCCAGCGGCCAGGTCGCGATCGGTTTTGGCTGGTTGACCAATATCGCCATCGCGCTGCTGTTTTTCCTGCATGGCGCCAAGCTGTCTCGTGAATCGATCCTTGCCGGTGCCGGGCACTGGCGCCTGCATTTGCTGGTGTTCAGCCTGACCTTCGTGCTGTTCCCGTTGCTCGGCCTGGCGCTCAAGCCGCTGTTGTCGCCACTGATCGGCAACGACCTGTACATGGGCATGCTTTACCTGTGTGCGCTGCCCGCCACGGTGCAATCGGCGATTGCCTTTACTTCGCTGGCACGGGGCAATATCCCGGCGGCGATTTGCAGCGCGGCAGCGTCCAGCCTGTTCGGGATTTTCCTCACGCCATTGCTGGTGACCCTGCTGCTCAATGTGCACGGCGAAGGCTCCTCGACCCTGGACGCCATCCTCAAGATCAGCGTGCAGTTGCTGCTGCCGTTCATTGCCGGGCAAATCGCGCGGCGCTGGATCGGCAACTGGGTGGCGCGCAACAAGAGTTGGTTGAAGTTCGTCGATCAGGGCTCGATCCTGCTGGTGGTCTACGGCGCGTTCAGCGAGGCGGTGATCGAGGGGCTCTGGCAGCAGATTCCAATGCTGGATCTGGTCGGGCTGGCGGTGGTCTGCTGCATCGTTCTGGGGCTGGTGTTGCTGGCATCGACGGTGCTCGGCAAAGCCTTCGGTTTCAACCGGGAAGACCGCATCACCATTCTGTTTTGCGGCTCGAAGAAAAGCCTGGCGACCGGCGTGCCGATGGCCCAGGTGTTGTTTGCCGGCAGCACCATTGGCGTGCTGATCCTGCCGTTGATGTTGTTCCACCAGATTCAACTGATGGTCTGTGCGGTGCTGGCGCAGCGTTATGCCAAGCGGCCGGAATCGATTCCGGAACTGATGGCCCAGGTAGATCCCTGATTGACCAGCCGTGGCGGCTCGAGTGAGCCGCCACGGTTTTACGGGTCAGCGCTTTTCAGCCGCCAATGGCGGGGTGCGCGGCGGGATCATGCGTTTGTTCCCGGTCGATTCGAACGCCGATGCCAGGTGCAGCAGCGACGAGTCGTCATACGCGCGCCCGGCAAACGTCAGGCCGACCGGCATGCCGATGTCCGGCATCACGCCCATCGGCACGGTGACCGTCGGCACGCCGAGGTGGCGGATGGCGAGGTTGCCGTTGGCGACCCATACGCCGTTGCTCCAGGCGATGTCCGCCGATTGCGGATCGACATCGGCATTCGCCGGGCCCACGTCGGCGACGGTCGGGAATAGCACCGCATCCAGGCCCAGGCGATCCATCCAGTCTTCCAGATCGATCTTGCGGGTCTTTTCCAGCCCGCGCAGGCCGTCCGGTACCGTGCTGATCTGGTCCCACGGGGTGATGCCGCGTTCGGCCATGCGCACGTATTCGTCCATGCCGGCGGCCAGGTCGCCCTCGCGGTTGGGCAAGGTGCCCGGATCGTGAGGGAAGATCTGCGGACCGTCGACATCGACCAGGCGGTTGAGTTTCGGGTCGCCGTTGGCCTGCAGGAAATCATCGAACGCCCAGGCGGTCAGGTCCCACAGTTCATGGTGTAAAAATTCCTTGGAGACGATGCCGCGATTGAACACGGTCGGCGCACCAGGACGATCGCCCTCGCAATTGGAAACCAGCGGGAAATCCACGTCGATCACTTCGGCACCCGCGTCTTCGAGGGCCTTGCGTGCCTGTTCCCAGAGGCCGATCACCGAAGGACGGGTGTGGATGCGTTGGCCGGTCGGGCCACCGATGCCCGGCGCTTCGCTGGTGCCCGCTTCAGGGTCGGCGTTGATGTACATGCGTGGGATGCCGAACTTCTTGCCTTTGAGCGCCTCGCTGTTGGCGGCCAGCGCCGCGTAGGATGTGGGGCGCACCAGGGACGAACTCGGGATCGGCACCCAGGGTTGCAGGCGCCACAGATCGCCACGGGTGTCCGGGTCGTCGGCCACCACCACGTCGAGCACTTCGAGCAGGTCGGCCATGGTCCGGGCAAACGGCACGACCACGTCCATGGTCGGGGTCAACGGCCAGTTGCCGCGCACCGAGATCACCCCGCGCGAAGGGGTGTAGGCGCACAAGCCATTGTTCGAGGCCGGTCCACGGCCGCTCGACCAGGTTTCTTCCGCCAGGCCGAAGGCCGCGAAACTCGCGGCAGTGGCGGTACCCGCGCCGTTCGATGAGCCGGAGGCGAATGGGGCGGTGAGGTAGTCAGCGTTGTACGGGCTCTCGGCACGGCCGTAGACGCCGCGCTGCATCCCGCCGTTGGCCATCGGCGGCATGTTGGTCTTGCCCAGGCAGATCGCTCCGCCAGCGCGCAGGCGCTCGATGGTGAACGCGTCGCGATAGGCAACCAGGTCCTTGAAGGCCGGGCTGCCGGATGCGGCGGTGAGGCCCTTGACCAGATAGCTGTCCTTGGCGGTGTAAGGGATGCCGTCCAGCGGGCCCAGCGTCTGGCCCTTGGCGCGACGGGCGTCGGACGCCCGGGCTTCGGCGAGCGCTTCGGGGTTGCGCACCACGACCGCATTCAGCGCCGTTGGCGTTTCGGGGCCGTCATAGGCGTCGATCCGCGCGTGATAGGCCTGGACCAGCTCAACCGAGGTGGTCTGGCCGGATTCGAGCGCGGCGCGCAGCTCGGCAATGGAAACTTCGGTGACCTCGATCATGCTGCCACCGCCAATTGCAGGTGGAGGGTCCCAAACACTTCAGTTTTCTCGAAATGGACTTTCATATCGTTATTCTCGTTGCACTGTGTGGCACGACAGGGTCGGGTGTTAAAAATACTGAGCACTATTTAGCATTAAACCGGGATTATAGGAATCCGTTGTCCAATTTATCTTACAGGCGACAGAAAAAAGGCCACCACAACCCGACGTTGTGGTGGCCCGAGGGTGACTCATTATAGTGGCCTGCGCGCGCAGGCCAATGGATCAGTGAGCGCCGGCGGCCTTGTTCAGGTCGCTTTCGGCCCATTCGGTGTAGACGCAGGCGTCGGCAGTGGCCCAGCGCACCCGCACCGGGTCGCCGGCCTTGAGCGGCATGCCGGCGGCGGACAGTGCCTTGACCGTCATCGAGGTGCCGCCCGCGGTGACCACGCTGCAAGTCTGGCTTTCGCCGAGAAACAGCACTTCCACAACCTTGGCCGAGACTTCGTTCCAGCCGGCGGCCAGCGGTTCGGCAAGGGCTTGTTCAGTGCTCAGGGCCAGGGCTTTTTCCGGACGCACCATCAGCAGCACGTCCTGATCGGTTTGCAGGCCGGCGGTGAGGCGGATCGACAGCGCCTGGTCTTCGAAGGTCGCCACCGCATTGCCCTGGGCCTTGAGCTTGAGGAAGTTCGAGTTGCCGAGGAACGAGGCGACAAAGGCGTTCGGCGGATTCTGGTACAGGTCATAACCGCTGCCCAGGCCAACGATCTTGCCGTGGCTAAAGATCGCGATGCGCTGGGACAGGCGCATGGCTTCTTCCTGGTCGTGGGTCACGTAGACGATGGTGATGCCCAGGCGCCGATGCAGCTGGCGCAGTTCATCCTGCAAGTCTTCACGCAGTTTCTTGTCCAGCGCACCGAGGGGTTCGTCCATCAGCAGGATGCGTGGCTCATAGACCAGCGCCCGGGCGATGGCGACGCGTTGCTGCTGGCCACCGGAGAGTTGCGAAGGGCGGCGATGGGCAAATTGCTCAAGCTGCACCAGCTTGAGCATCGCATCGACCCGGCGCTCGCGTTCGGCGGCAGCCAGTTTGCGAATGGCCAACGGGAACGCAATGTTGTCGCGCACGGACAGGTGCGGGAACAGCGAATAACGCTGGAACACCATGCCGATGTCGCGTTTGTGCGGCGGCACGTTGACCAGCGACTGGCCGTTGACCAGGATCTCGCCGCTGCTCGGGGTTTCGAAGCCGGCGAGCATCGACAGCGTGGTGCTTTTGCCCGAGCCGCTGGAGCCGAGGAAGGTGAGGAATTCACCGTCCTTGATGTCCAGCGAGATGTTGTCCACGGCGGCGAAGTCGCCGTAGTGCTTGTTCAGGTTACGCAGGCTGACCAGAGGCTTGTCATTTTGCTGCGCGGAATCTTTGATCACTGCACTCATGTCGTACTCCTGGCGCTCAAGCGCTGATTTCGTTGCGCCGACGCAGGGCAGCGGCGATGACCATGACCAACACCGAGAGACCGATCAGCAGCGTCGAGGCGACGGCGATCACGGGCGTCAGGTCCTGGCGCAGGGTGGTCCACATTTTCACGGGAAGGGTTTGCAGGGTCGGGCTGGCCATCATCACGCTCAGCACCACTTCATCCCACGAGACGAGAAAGGCGAAGAGGGCGCCGGCCACCATGCCCGGACGGATTGCCGGGAAGGTCACCTTGAACACCGCTTGCAGGCGCGAGGCACCGCAGATCACCGCCGCATCCTCGATCGACTGATCGAACAGCTTCAGTGAGTTGATGATCGAGATGATGGTGAACGGCAATGCGACGATGACGTGGCTGACCACGAACGCGAACATGGTCCCGGTGTAACCCAGTTTCAGGAACAGCGCGTAGACCGCCACGGCGATGATCACCAGCGGCACGATCATCGGCAGGGTGAACAGGCCATAGAGCATTTCCCGGCCGGGGAAGCGGCCACGCACCAGGGCGAACGCGGTGGGCAGACCCAGGGCGACGGCGAAGAAGGTGGTCAGCACCGCGACTTTCAGGCTGGCCATGGCGGCGTTCATCCAGTCGGCGTTAGAGAAGAACTGGCCGTACCATTTCAACGTCCAGCCCGGTGGCGGAAACACCAGCCATTGCGACGAGCCGAACGACAGCAGCACGATGAACACGATCGGCAGCAGCAGGAACAGCCCGATCAGCCCGGTGGTGGCATACAGGCCGAAGCGCATGCGCCGGCTCATGGCATTGGGGGTCAGGAGCATGACGGCTTACCTCGCGTTGCTGGCGCCAACCGGGGATTCCGGCTGGAGCTTCAGGTAGAAGTAGAACAGCACCAGCGTGATCACGATCAACAACGCGGCGCCGGCACTGGCCAGACCCCAGTTGAGGAACGACTGCACCTGCTGAATGATGAACTCGGGCAGCATCATGTTCTGCGCACCACCCAGCAGCGCCGGGGTCACGTAGTAACCCAGGGACATCACGAACACCATCAAACCACCGGAGAACAGCCCCGGCCGGCACAGCGGCAGGAACACCCGGAAGAAGTTGGTCCAGGGGCTGGCGCCGCAGATGGAACCTGCCTGCAGGATCATCGGGTCGATGGCCTGCATGGTCGCCTGCAACGGCAGCACGATGAACGGGATCATGATGTAGCTCATGCCGATCACCACGCCGGTGAGGTTGTGTACCATCTCCAGCGGTTGATCGATGATGCCCATGGCCATCAACGCTTTGTTGATCACCCCGGAGGCTTGCAGCAACACCAGCCAGGAATAAGTGCGGGCGAGCAGGCTGGTCCACATCGACAACAGCACGATGTTGAGGATCCAGCGGCCCCAGCCACGGGGCACCAGGGTGATCGCCCAGGCCAGCGGGAAACCCAACAACAGGCTGAACAGCGTCACCAGACCGGCCACCGAGAAGGTGTTGAGCAACACCCGGGCATAGGCCGAGTTGGCGAACAGTTGCTCGTAGTTGCCCAGGCCCGGCACCGGTTCCAGCACGCCGCGCAACAGCAGGCCAATCAACGGCGCGAGGAAGAACAGGCCGAGGAACAGCAGGGCGGGGATCAGGTTGCCCGATCCACGCCAGCGCTGGGCCAGGCTCGGCGATTGCGTCATTGCAACCGCCTTGCCGGCAGCGCCAGGGGCGCTCCCGACTGGCGTGGATGGACGGGATGCGGTTGCCGTCATTTTCATTTGACCAGCCATTCGTTCCACCGTGTCGCGATGGCCGGACCGTTCTTGGCCCAGTACGCGAAATCAAGAGTGATCTGATCCTTGGCGTAAGCGGTCGGCAGATTCGGGGCCAGCACCGAGTCCAGGCGCTGCACGCTGTCGACGTTGACCGGGGCGTAGGCGGTCAGGTTGGAGAAATCCGCCTGGCCTTTGGCACTGCTGGCGTTGGCCAGGAACTTCATCGCCGCGTCCTTGTTTTTCGAACCCTTGGGAATGACCAGAATGTCGGCCATGACCAGGTTCTGCTTCCAGCTTACGCCAACCGGAGCGCCGTCTTCCTGCAGGGCGTGAATCCGGCCGTTCCAGAACTGGCCCATGCTCGCTTCACCGGAGGCCAGCAGCTGCTGCGACTGCGCACCGCCGCCCCACCAGACGATGTCTTTCTTGATGGTGTCGAGCTTTTTGAACGCGCGGTCCAGGTCCAGCGGGTAGAGCTTGTCGGCAGGCACGCCGTCGGCCAGCAGCGCCAGTTCGAGCACGCCAGGGCTTGGCCATTTGTAGAGGGCGCGTTTGCCGGGGTAGGTCTTGGTGTCGAACAGCGCGGACCAGTCCTGGGGTTTGCTGGCGCCGAGCTTGCCTTCGTTGTAGCCGAGAACGAAGGAGAAGAAGAACGAACCGACGCCGTGATCCGAGACAAACCGCGGGTCGATCTTGTCGCGCTGAATGACTTTGAAGTCGAGGGGTTCGAGCAAGCCTTCGGAGGCAGCGCGCAGGGCGAAGTCGGCTTCGACGTCGACCACATCCCACTGCACGTTGCCGCTTTCGACCATGGCCTTGAGTTTGCCGTAGTCGGTCGGGCCATCCTGCACCACGGTGATGCCGCTGGCCTTGCTGAACGGGTCGGCCCAGGCCTGCTTCTGCGCATCCTGGGTGCTGCCGCCCCAACTCACGAAGTTGACGCTTTCAGCCGCCAGCAATGCCTGGCTGGTCACGCTCAGCAGTCCCGCAAAAAGAACCGCGGTCGCACGTTTGTTCAACACCATTTTCACGCCCTCATTGTTGTGTTTATGAGCGGGGCTTTCGAGTGCCCGCCTATCGGGAGCATCAGTCCGTCGAGTCAGTGCTGACTGTCCGGTCTATGGAATATCATATTATGGTATTCCAAACTTTGTGCAAGCATTTTGCCGTACCGGCTATCAGCCGAAAGTGGAATTTCATGCTCTTTGTAGGAGCTGGCTTGCCAGCGAAAGCGGCCGTTCAGCCAATGTTGAAGTCGACTGACACACCGCTTTCGCTGGCAAGCCAGCTCCTACAGGTTTCTCTGTGGGTCAGCCGGTGAATGGAATACTTTCCACCACCTCCAGGTCATACCCGGTCAACCCCGCATATTTCAGCGGCGGCCCAAGGTGGCGCAGCTTGCCGACACCGAGGTTCTGCAGGATCTGCGCTCCAGTGCCCACTTCAGAATAGATCCGCGACTGCGAACGGCTGAACTGTCGGGGTGGCTGGGTCAGTTGCGGTACGCGTTCGAGCAGTGCTTGCGAGGATTCGTGATTGGCCAGCACCACCACCACGCCGTGGCCTTCGGCGGCGACACGCTGCAAGGCGGCCCACAACGTCCAGTTGGTCGGCCCGCTGTATTCGGCACCGACCAGGTCGCGCAACGGATCGATCACATGCACGCGCACCAGCGTCGGCTCATCGCGACGCAAATCGCCCATGACCATGGCCATGTGGACACCGCCTTCGATGCGATCCTCAAAGGTGATCAGACGAAAGGTGCCGTGCACGGTCGGCAGGTCACGTTCACCGATGCGCACGATGGTGTGTTCGGTGCTCAGGCGATAGTGGATCAGGTCGGCGATGGTGCCGATCCTGATCCCGTGCTTGCGCGCGAACACTTCCAGGTCCGGACGGCGAGCCATGGTGCCGTCGTCGTTCATCACTTCGACGATCACCGAGGCGGGCGCATGGCCCGCCAGGCGGGCCAGGTCGCAGCCGGCTTCGGTATGGCCGGCACGGGTCAGCACGCCGCCTTCCCGGGCGCGCAACGGGAAGATATGGCCGGGTTGCACGATGTCGGCGGGGCCGGCATGGGCAGCGACGGCAGCGGCCACGGTGCAGGCACGATCGGCAGCGGAGATGCCGGTGGTCACCCCGACGGCGGCCTCGATGGACACGGTGAAGGCGGTGCTGAATACGCTGCCGTTGCTCGGCACCATCTGCTCCAGGCCCAGGCGTTTGCAGTGCTCGTCGGTCAGGGTCAGGCAGATCAGGCCCCGGGCTTCACGGGCCATGAAGCTGATCGCCTCGGGTGTGCAGCAATCGGCGGCCAGCAACAGGTCGCCTTCGTTTTCCCGGTCTTCATCGTCCACCAGCAGGACCATTTTGCCGAGGCGGTAATCTTCGATGATTTCTTCGATGCTGTTGAAGGCCATGCTGGAGTCTCGGTATTTGTTGGGTTGGTAATGTGGTATACCATAATACAAAATAAACCGAGAGGTCACTATGAAGGCGTACTGGATTGCTCACGTGGATGTCACCGACCCCGATCAATACAGCCAATACACCCAGCGGGCGCCGCAGGCGTTTGCCCTGTATGGCGGTCGGATTCTGGCGCGGGGTGGGCGTAGCGAGGCGATGGAAGGCCGCTCTACGCCGCAACGCAGTGTGGTGATCGAGTTTGATTCCTATGAGCAGGCGGTGGCTTGCTATCACTCGGCGTTGTATCAGGAGGCCAGGGTGCACCGTGAAGGGGTGGCCGTGGCAGAGGTCATCATCGTCGAAGGCGTGGCACCGGCATAACGAACACCACATCACCCTGTAGGAGCTGGCTTGCCAGCGAAGGTCTGTCAGTCGACGCGACTTTTGCAGGTGTACATATCCATTCCTGCAGAAGCGGATATGTACTCAATCAACAAAAGACAGGCCGGCTGTCAGGCCGTCTTCGCTGGCAAGCCAGCTCCTACAGGAGAGCGCGTCCGGCCGTGAAAGCGAAATCGCAAGCGGCCGTGACCGCAGAAATGGATATGCACACCTGGAAAACAGGTCAGCGAATAAAGTGAATCTTCCCGCTGTCGTCATTGCCCATGTAAATGCCATACACCCCAGCCTGACGCTCCTCGATATAGCGCTCAAGGATCTGCCGGATCGCCGGGTAGTAGATGCTGTCCCAGGGAATGTCCTCAGGCGCGAAGAACTTGTAGTCGAGGGTTTCCGGGCCGTACTGCCCGGTAATCTCCAGCGCGATGGCGCGGAAGATGATGTACACCTCGCTGATCCTGGGCACGCTGAAGATCGAATAGGGCGAGACGATTTCCGCACGCACGCCGCTTTCTTCCCAGACTTCCCGCAGCGCGGCCTGCTCGGTGGTCTCGCCGCTTTCCATGAAGCCCGCCGGCAGGGTCCAGGTGCCGGGGCGCGGAGGAATCGCGCGCTGACACAACAGGTACTTGCCATCCTGCTCGATGATGCAACCGGCAATGATCTTCGGATTGACGTAATGGATGTAGCCGCAGCCGCGGCACATCAGGCGCTCGTGCGTATCGCCCGGCGGCAACTGTGAGCCAAGGTCTGCGCTGCCGCACTTGGGGCAAAAGCTCGGGCTGAACATTTCAGCGACCTATGCGCGGTTCTTTCAGCGCGATGGGCAGGGTGATCTGCGGCGTGGCGCCGGTTTCTTCCTGTTTGCGCTTGAGGTAGTCCAGGGCCACGGCAGCGGCCGCACGCACGTGGTCGACGCACGCCTGGTGGGCGGCCAGCGGGTCACCGCTCTTGATCGCTTCGACCATGCGTTCCATTTCCTGGTTACTGGCGCTGCGACGGTTTTCCTGGGACACCGAGGTCGCGCGCAGGTAGCTGATGCGTGCCTGTAACTGGCGCAGTTGAGTGGCCGCGACATGGTTGCCCGAACCTTCGAGCAACACATCGTAGAAACCCTGGACCGAGTCGATGACCTGTTGCAGTTCGCCGTCCCTCAGTGCCTTGCGGTTTTCTTCCAGGGCTTTTTCCAGGGCCTTGATGTCCTTGGCCTTGGCGCGCAGGGTGAACAGTTGCACGATCAGCCCTTCGAGTACGCAGCGCAGCTCGTAGATGTCGACGGCATCGGCCAGGGTAATGATCGCGACCCGCGGGCCCTTGGCGTCGGCGAATTCCACCAGGCCTTCGGATTCCAGGTGACGCAAGGCTTCGCGCACGGAAGTACGGCTGACGCCCAGGCGATCGCACAGATCGCGTTCGACCAGACGGTCTCCCGGCAGGAGCTGGAAGTTCATGATGGCGCTTCGCAGTTTATCCAGCACGATTTCGCGCAGGGTAACGGGGTTGCGATTGACCTTGAAGCTGTCGTCGAGTGGCAGGCGTTTCATGGGGTCCGCTCTGATTGTGGCTGTCCATGCAAAAAGGAGCACTTCGATTACGGGAATCCATGTGCTCGCTCGGATCAAACAGCCAAGGGTTAACTGGAGGCCTCGGCATCGGCTTCGGCGAAGGCTTCACGGGCGAGCCGGAAACTGTCTACGGCAGCGGGGACGCCGCAATAAATGCCGACCTGAAGCAATATTTCGCGTATTTGCTCACGACTCAGGCCGTTACGCAAGGCGCCGCGCACATGCAGCTTGAGTTCGTGGGGCCGGTTGAGGGCCGAGATCATCGCCAGGTTGATCATGCTGCGCTCCTTGAGCGACAAACCCTCACGACCCCAGACATGCCCCCAACAATACTCGGTGACCATTTCCTGCAATGGCCGGGTGAAGTCGTCGGCATTTTCGATGGAGCGGTTGACGTAGGCTTCGCCCAGCACCTGGGTGCGGATCTTCAGGCCTTTTTCATATTTTTCGTTGTTCATTTGCGTAGCTCCCGTGGGCTCAGAGGCCGCCCATCAAGGTGTATTTGAGTTCCAGGTAATCCTCGATGCCGTACTTCGACCCTTCACGGCCCAGCCCCGAGGACTTGATGCCGCCAAACGGCGCGACTTCGGTGGAAATCAGCCCTTCGTTGATCCCGACCATGCCGTACTCCAATGCTTCGCTCATGCGCCAGGCGCGGCCCAGGTCGCGGGTGTAGCAGTAGGCAGCCAGGCCGAATTCGGTGTCGTTGGCCATCTCGACGGCCTGGGCCTCGGTGTCGAAACGGAACACCGCTGCCAGTGGGCCGAAGGTTTCATCCCGGGCGACTTTCATCTGCGTGGTGACGCCGATCAGTACGGTCGGCTGGAAGAAGCCGTTGCCCAATGCATGGCGCTCACCGCCGCACATTAGTTGTGCGCCGTGGGCCAGCGCGTCTTGCACATGGTCTTCGACCTTGGTCACGGCGCGCTCGTTGATCAGCGGGCCTTGGGTGACGCCATCATCGAAACCGCTGCCGACCTTGAGTTGCGAAACCCGCTCGGCCAGGCGCGCCACAAAGGCGTCATGGATGCCGTCCTGCACCAGGAAACGGTTGACGCAGACGCAGGTCTGCCCGGCGTTGCGGAATTTGGCGATCAGCGCACCGTCGACGGCGCGCTCCAGATCGGCGTCGTCGAAGACAATGAACGGCGCGTTGCCGCCCAGTTCCAGCGAGACTTTTTTCAGGGTCGGCGCGCACTGGGCCATCAGCAATTTGCCGATGGCAGTGGAACCGGTGAACGACAGTTTGCGCACGAGTGGGCTTGAGGTCAGCTCACCACCGATGGCAATGGCGTCGCCCGTGATGACGTTGAAAATGCCTGGGGGAATCCCGGCCTGTTCCGCCAGCGCCGCCATGGCCAGCGCCGAGAATGGCGTTTCCGGGGCCGGTTTGACAATGCACGGGCATCCGGCCGCCAGTGCCGGGCCGGCCTTGCGGGTGATCATCGCCGCCGGGAAGTTCCACGGCGTGATGGCCGCGACCACGCCAATCGGCTCTTTGCTGACCACGATGCGCGCATCGCCCTTGTGGCTGGGAATGGTGTCGCCATAGATCCGTTTGGCTTCCTCGGCGAACCACTCGATGAAGCTTGCGGCGTAGAGGATTTCACCCTTGGCCTCAGTCAGTGGCTTGCCCTGTTCGAGGGTGAGGATGTGTGCCAGGGCGTCGGCGTTTTCCAGCATCAGCGCATGCCAGCGCTTGAGGGTATTGCTGCGCTCCCTGGCGGTCAGCGCGCGCCAGGCCGGCCAGGCTTTGTTGGCGGCATCGATGGCCAGGCGCGCGTGTTCGGCGCCAAGGTTCGGCACCTTGCCGATGAGTTCACCGGTGGCCGGGTTGAAAATGTCCTGACAGGCGCCATCCGGCGCGTCCAGCCATTGGCCATTGATGTAGGCTTGCTGACGGAACAAAAACGAGGTTGCTGGGTTCATGCCGGCTCCTGAGAAAAGTGGGCGGTCTCTGTAGGAGCGAGCTTGCTCGCGAAAAACCCGAGAACGCCAAGGGCTGTCAGGCAGCACGCGTTATCGTTCACGACCATCGCGGGCAAGCCCGCTCCTACAGGGGATTGTGTAGATCTATCAGGCCAGGGTGGGCAACGGCCCCAGCTTGCCTTTGTGGTAGATCATCGGTGTCACCGGTTGCGTGGGCAGGATCAGGTTCTTCACCGCGCCAACGATGATCGCGTGATCGCCGCCGTCGTATTCGCGCCACAGCTCGCACTCGATGATCGCCGTCGCCTTGGCAAGGATCGGGTTGCCCAGTTCGCTCAAGTGCCACTCGATGCCTTTGGCCTTGTCTTTGCCTTTACCGGCGAAGGCATAGGCTTCGGCGGTCTGGTCGGCGGACAGCAGGTGAATCGCGAACTGCTTGCTGTCGCGCAGCACCGGGTAGGTGTCGGAGCCGTAGTTGGGGCAGAACAGCACCAGTGCCGGGTCGATCGACAGCGCACTGAAGGCGCTGGCGGTGATGCCGACGATGCCGCCGTCCGGGTCCAGGGTGGTGACCACCGTGACCCCGGACGGGAACGAGCTCATCACTTCTTTGTAAATGCCGGGTTCGATCATTTTCCAGGACTCCTAGCGCATCACGAAGGGATCAGGCATCGGTGCCTGGGACAGGTTGATCCACACCGTTTTCAGCTCGGTATAGGCCAGCACCGAATCGATGCCGCTTTCGCGTCCATAGCCGCTGTTCTTGAAGCCGCCGATCGGCGCCATGGCCGAGACCGCGCGGTAGGTGTTGACCCAGATGATCCCCGAACGCACGTCCCGGGCCAGGCGATGGGCACGACCCAGGTCGCGGGTCCAGATGCCGGCGGCGAGGCCGAACTGCGAGTCGTTGGCAATCGCCAGGGCTTCGGCTTCGTCCTTGAAGCGGATGACCGAAGCCACCGGACCAAAGACTTCTTCCTGCATGATCTTCATCGAATTGCGGTCGCACTCGAACAGCGTCGGCTCGTAGAACCAGCCGTCGGCCAGATTGGCCGGACGCTTGCCGCCCAGACGCAAACGCGCGCCTTCGGCAATCGCATCGGCCACCAGGCCTTCGACCACGGCCAGTTGCTGCGCGGTGGCCATCGGGCCCATTTCGCTGCTGTCGTCCTGCGGGTTACCGATGCGGATGCGCTGGGCGCGTTCCACCAGACGACCGACGAATTCGTCGTAGATCTCGTCCTGCACCAGCAAGCGCGAACCGGAGACGCAGCTCTGCCCGGAGGCGGCATAGATCCCGGCGATGGCGCCGTTGATCGCGCTGTCGAGGTCGGCGTCGGCGAAGATGATGTTCGGCGATTTGCCGCCCAGTTCCAGCGACAGCTTGGCGAAGTTCTCGGCGCTGCTGCGCACCACATGCCGGGCCGTGGCCGCGCCGCCGGTGAAGGCGATCTTGCGCACCAGCGGATGGCGGGTGAGGGCGGCGCCGGTGCTCGGGCCGTAACCGGTGACCACGTTGACCACCCCCGGCGGAATCCCGGCTTCCAGCGCCAGGCGCGCCAGTTCGAGGATGGTCGCCGAGGCGTGTTCCGACGGCTTGATCACGATGGTGTTGCCGGCGGCGAGGGCCGGCGCCAGTTTGATCGCTGTCAGGTACAGCGGGCTGTTCCACGGAATGATCGCCGCAACCACACCCATGGCTTCGTGCACGGTGTAGGCAAACAGGTCCGGCTTGTCCAGCGGCAGGGTGCCGCCTTCGAGCTTGTCCGCCAGGCCTGCGGTGTAGTGGAAGAACTCCGGCAGATAGCCGACCTGGCCACGGGTTTCGCGGATCAGCTTGCCGTTGTCGCGGCTTTCCAGCTGCGCCAGTTGTTCCTTGTTCTCGGCGATCAGATCGCCCAGGCGGCGCAGCAATTTGCCGCGAGCGGTGGCGGTCAAGCCGCGCCATGCCGGGCTGTCGAAAGCCGCCTGCGCTGCCTGCACGGCGCGCTCGACGTCGGCTTCGTCGGCATCGGGCAGTTCGGCCCACGGCTCGGCCAGCGCCGGGTTGAGGCTTTCGAAGGTCTTGCCGGACAGGGCATCGACCCATTCACCGCCGATGCACATCTGGAAGCGTGCGAGTGTCATGCAACGATCCCCTTGATCTGGTTTTGTTGGGAGTGCGCGGTCTGCAGAAACTCCAGCAACAGCTGGTTGACCAGGCGCGGCGACTCTACGGGCATCATATGCCGTTGCTCGGCGAGCACGGCAACGGTCGCACCGGGAATGCGTTCGGCCAGTTGCCGGGCCATTTCCGGGGTCGAACCGGGGTCCAGCTCGCCGGTGGCGATCAGCGTCGGCACCTGGATGCTGGCCAGGTCGTCGGCGCGGTACATGTCCTGGGTGGCGAACAGTTCATAAGTGGTCAGGTAACCCTGCGGGTCATTGCCGGCCAGGGTCTGGCGAATCGCGGCGATCTGCGCCGGGTTCGCGGCCTGGTATTCGCGGCTGAACCAGCGCGACAGCGCCGCTTCGGCATTCGCGTCCGGCCCGTGTTCGGCGGCCTGACTGGTGCGGGCGATGACCCCGGCGCGCTGTTCGGCACTGCGGTTGAACACGCTGTTGAGCACCACCAGGCCTTCCAGGCGTTGCGGGTAGTGCAAGGCAAACGCCCGTGCCACCAGCCCGCCCATGGAAAAACCGATCACCGTTGCCTTGGGCAATTGCAGGTGGTCGAGCAGCTCCAGTAACTGGTCGGCATAGCCGAGCAGCGGCGTGCCGCTCGCAGGGCGCGGGCTGGCGCCATGGCCGAGCATGTCGTAAGCGATGACGCGGTACTGCGTGGCCAGGCCAACGATCTGGCCACCCCACATTTCTTTGTTCAGGCCCACGCCGTGGATCAAGACCACGGGCTGGCCTTGGCCGGTCGCCAGGTAACTGGTGCCAGCCGGGGTGAGTTCAGCGGTGAGCCGAATCATGGAGCGCTCCTGCAATGCCTTCTTGTTGTGGTTCTGCGGCCGGTTACTGGGCTTTTTCGGCGGCCAGTTCTTCCAGGTCGATGTAGCGGTTGCCGATGCGCGGGTGCAGGCGGCCGCCATCGGCGCAACCCAGGACCACAACGATTTCGTCGGCACGCGGTGCATCTTCGATCTGCATTTCCAGGGTGATGTAGTGCGAACGCAGGCCTTCGTCGTCCTTGTGCATCATCGGGATCTGGATTGAAGTGCCCGGACCGCCGCGCTTGTTGGTGAAGCTCAGGTAGCTTTTGGCTTTCACTGCTTCGCGATAATGGTTGCCGAAGCGCAGGGTGTGGATCACCGCCGAAGCGTGTTCGATTTCGCCGTCGGCGCCGACCACCGCCGCCTTGCCATACGCCTCGATTTTCTCGGCACCGCCAATGATGCCCACCAGGCGCTCGACCATCAGCGCACCGAGGTCGGAGCAGTTGGCGCGGATCTGTGGTTTGAGGTCTTCGACGAAACCGTTGCCCACCCAGGGGTTCTTCATCACCACGGCCAGACCGACCATGGTCACGGGCTTATCGGTGGCTTTGCCGCCTTCGATAAAGGTTTCTTCGACATAGCTGACGATCTTGCGGATTTCGAAACTCATGAGCTGCTCCGTAGAGGTTTGGGTGTCTGTGCGTCTGATGGTATACCATAATACCGATGACGCAAGTCCCTTGAGTGAGTTTCTCGTCGGGTGGTGGAAGGTAAGTAAGAAACTTCAGACACAACGAATCTGTAGGAGCGGGCTTGCTCGCGATGGTCGTTAACGAAAACGCGTGCCTGCTGGATAAACGCGGTGTTCCGGAGTCCATCGCGAGCAAGCTCGCTCCTACGGGGAGCCGTGGTGTCTGGAGGGGTTAGCGGGAAATGAGTCCGTGATCCAGGGCGTATTTGACCAGTGCCGCCGGCTTGTCGATGTTGAGCTTGCGCCGAATGCTCAGTCGGTGGGTTTCCACCGTGCGCACGCTGATGTCCAGTTCCCGGGCCATTTCCTTGTTGTTCAACCCTTGCGCCATCTTCGACAGCACCTGGCTTTCCCTCGGGGTCAGTTCGTTGTCGGTGTTCCTGTCGGCGATCAGCCGCTGGGCGATTTCGGCGCTGTAGAAGGTGCCGCCGCTGCTGATGGCCTCGATGGCGGCGATGATTTCCCGTGACGGGGCATTCTTCAGCACGTAGCCGCTGGCGCCGGAGCGCACCGATTCACTGACATATTCGTAATTGTCGTACATGCTCAGCACCAGCACCTTGAGCGACGGGTATTGGCTGCGCAGCACGCGGGTCAGTTCCAGGCCGTTCATGTCCGGCAGGCTGATGTCGACCAGCAGCAGGTCCGGCTGGCAACGTCCGACCATCTCGATGGCGTCGGCGCCGTTTTCCGCTTCGCCGACCATTTCCAGGGGCGACATCACGGCCAGCAGCGCCTTGATGCCGTCGCGGACCAGGGAGTGATCGTCGACCAGGGCGACGCGGATCGGGGAGGGCAGGTTCATCGAAGTATTCACTCTTGTAGTTTTGCGCCGGCTCAGTGTTTGGCGGCAGGTTTCATCGGCAGCCGCACATCCAGCTCGCTTCTGCCTGGCATCGAGATCAAATCGAAGCGTCCGCCAAAATGCTCGACACGTTCGCGGATGTTACGCAAACCAATGCCGGCGTGACGACGTTCGACCTGGGCGACGTTGAAACCGATGCCGTCATCGACCACCGTCAGCCGCACCGATTGTTCACAACCGCGCAGACTGATGGACACGTTCTTCGCCTGCGCATGGCGTTCAATATTGGTCAGGCCTTCCTGGACGATGCGAAACAGTGCAACAGCGGCGCCGTCGACCAGTTGGCAGTCGAATTCATTTTCGTCATAGGTCACGCAGAGCCCGCTGCGCTGCTCGAATTCGGCGGCCAATTGGCCGATGGCCGCCGGCAGGCCAAGGGTGTCGAGCAAGGATGAACGCAGGTCATGGGAGAGACTGCGGACTTCGCCGATGGCATCGCCCAGGCGCTCGGTGGCTTCTTTCAGTGTGTTCAAGCCCTTGTCGTGGGTTTGTCCGCGTTCCAGCAGATGGCTGGCCAGTTCGAACTGAAACTTGATCGAAACCAGCACCTGGCTGATGCCGTCGTGCAGTTCACGGGATACCCGGGATCGTTCCTCCTCCTGCAGGCTGACAATGCGCTGGGTCAGGCGTTGCAGTTTCTTGTCCGCCAGCCGATGTTCGCTGACGTTGAGGGTCATGCCGGTGGCGAACACGAACAGCACCGCGACCAGGGCGACCACGGCGATGGCCATCATGGTCTTGCGGATACCCATGGCCACTTCGGCACGGGCCTGCTGGGTGGCGCGCTCGACGTCTTCGAGGTAGATGCCGGTGCCGAGCATCCAGCCCCAGCGATCGAGCATCACCACATAGGCGAGCTTGTCGGTCACCTGGCCGGAGGAGGGTTTGTTCCAGGCGTAGCGTTGAAAGCCTTCGCCTGATTGCGCGCTTTTGAGCAGCGCCTGGATCACCGGCAGGCCGTGGGGGTCTCTCATGTCCCATAGGTATTGGCCCACCAGCTCCGACTGGCGTGCGTGCATGAGGCTGCGGCCTTCATGGTCGTAGACGAAGAAGTAGCCGTTGATGCCGAAGCTGAGCTTGCGCAGTTCTTCCAGCACTTGTTGCTGAGCGTGGGCGTCGCCGTGGCCGTCGTCGTACAGCGGCTCGATCAGGCTTTTCGCCATTTCCACGTAGTTTTTCAGCTCCGCGCGCTTGCTCGCCAGAATGCTGTCTTCGATCAGTTGCGCCTGTTGGTCGCCCAATTGGCGGTTGAGGGATATCACCAGCGCGCAGATGACGGCAATGGCCAGCACCAGCGGCAGAATCCCGAGGGCGACGATCTTGTGTTTGAGCTGCATGTTGACTCCTGCCCGCGCGAAGGCTCGGGATCATATGCCAAAGCGGCACTCGGCCTGTAGCGTTGCTGGACGGAATGACTGACGGCCATGATGCCCTTAGTTGAAATGCAGAACCTGTGGGAGCGAGCTTGCTCGCGATGAGGGCGGCACATTCAGGAGTGATGTGACAGACAGTCCGCTTTCGCGAGCAAGCTCGCTCCCACAGTTGATATGTGTCGGATGTGAAGTCTGTGTACACCCTCGCTCCCACAGGAGATCGGCGTGTTCTACGTAGAACTACGTAGGCGGCACGTACGTAGTAACGCGGATTTATTTGTGGACGGCATGCGCAGATATTGGGCCAGCTCCGCACCGCGGACACAATTATAAAAATTACCGCCGCAGTCACTGGCTGTCGGCAGGAGACACGCTATGCCCCGTCTGGCTAAACACCTCGCCTGGTTTGCCGTGGCTGTCCTGGGAGCGATTGCGCTGAGTGTCGTGGCCCTGCGCCGCGGCGAAGCGATCAACGCCCTGTGGATCGTAGTCGCAGCCGTCGCCATCTACCTTGTTGCCTACCGCTACTACAGCCTGTTCATCGCCAATAAAGTGATGCAACTCGACCCCAATCGGGCCACTCCGGCTGTGCTCAACAACGATGGTCTGGACTACGTGCCGACCAACAAACACGTGCTGTTCGGTCACCACTTCGCAGCCATCGCCGGCGCCGGTCCGCTGGTCGGTCCGGTATTGGCGGCGCAGATGGGCTACCTGCCCGGCACGCTGTGGCTGATCGCCGGCGTGGTGCTGGCCGGTGCCGTTCAGGACTTCATGGTCCTGTTCATGTCCACCCGCCGCAACGGCCGCTCCCTGGGCGACATGGTCCGCGAAGAAATGGGCCGTATCCCCGGCACCATCGCGTTGTTCGGCTGCTTCCTGATCATGATCATCATCCTCGCGGTGCTGGCGCTGATCGTGGTCAAAGCCCTGGCCGAAAGCCCGTGGGGTATTTTCACGGTGATGGCGACCATCCCGATCGCGATGTTCATGGGCATCTACATGCGCTACATCCGCCCCGGTCGCATCGGTGAGATCTCGGTGATCGGCGTGCTGTTGCTGCTCGGTTCGATCTGGCTCGGCGGGCAGATTGCCGCGGATCCGGTGTGGGCCAAGGCCTTTACCTTTACCGGTCTGCAGATCACCTGGATGCTGATCGGCTACGGTTTTGTCGCGGCGGTGTTGCCAGTGTGGCTGATCCTGGCGCCCCGTGACTACCTGTCGACCTTCCTGAAAATCGGCACCATCGTGGCCCTGGCCATCGGCATCCTGGTGACCATGCCCGAGCTGAAAATGCCGGCCCTGACCCAGTTCATCGACGGCACCGGCCCGGTGTGGAAGGGCGGGTTGTTCCCGTTCCTGTTCATCACCATCGCCTGTGGCGCGGTCTCCGGTTTCCACGCGCTGATCGCCTCCGGCACCACGCCGAAGCTGCTTGCCAGTGAGGGGCATGCCCGTTACATCGGTTACGGCGGCATGCTGATGGAATCGTTCGTGGCCATCATGGCCATGGTCGCGGCGTCGGTGATCGATCCTGGCGTGTATTTCGCCATGAACAGCCCGGCGGCCGTGGTTGGCGCCGATGCGGTTGCCGTTGCGCAAACCGTCAGCAGCTGGGGTTTTGCCATCACCCCGGAAGCCCTGCAAGCCGTGGCCCATGACATTGGTGAAACCACCATTCTGGCCCGTGCCGGCGGCGCGCCGACCCTGGCGGTCGGTATCGCGCAGATCCTGCACCACGTGTTGCCGGGCGAGAACACCATGTCGTTCTGGTACCACTTCGCGATTCTGTTCGAAGCGCTGTTCATCCTGACCGCGGTCGACGCCGGCACCCGTGCCGGGCGTTTCATGCTCCAGGACTTGCTCGGTTCGTTCGTGCCGGCCCTGCGCCGCACCGAATCCTGGACCGCCAACCTGATCGCCACCGCCGGTTGCGTGGCCATGTGGGGTTACCTGCTGTACCAGGGCGTGATCGACCCGTTGGGCGGCATCAACACCTTGTGGCCGCTGTTCGGCATCTCCAACCAGATGCTGGCCGGTATTGCGCTGATGCTCGGCACCGTGGTGCTGATCAAGATGAAGCGCCAGCGTTATGTCTGGGTCACCTTGCTGCCGGCAGTCTGGTTGCTGATCTGCACCACCACCGCAGGCTTCATCAAGCTGTTCGATGCCAACCCGGCGATCGGCTTCCTCGCCTTGGCGAAGAAGTACAGCGATGCCCTGGCCAACGGTCAGGTGCTGGCCCCGGCCAAGAGCATCGACCAGATGCAGCACGTGATCTTCAACGCCTACACCAACGCAACGTTGACCGCGCTGTTCCTGTTCGTGGTGTTCAGCATCCTGTTCTTCGCGCTCAAGGTCGGTATTGCCGCCTGGGGCACCAAGGAGCGTACGGATAAAGAAGCGCCATTCCACGCGCTGCCGGATGCCTGATCATGTTCAATGACCTGAGTCGTCTCGGCAAATACCTCGGCCAGGCCGCGCGCCTGATGGTCGGCATGCCCGACTACGACAACTACGTCGAGCATATGCAGACCAAGCACCCGGACAAACCGGTGATGGACTACGAGGCGTTCTTCCGCGAACGCCAGGAGGCCCGTTACGGCAGTAAAGCCGGACCGAAGTGCTGTTGAGTGACCTGAAAAAACCGGCTGAACAGCCGGTTTTTTATTGAGTGCAGGAACGCCCTGAATGGCTCAGGCCGGGTGGCCATCCGAATCGTCGCCGCCATTTTTGTCCCGGGTCATGCAAGCATCGTCAACGTTTCGTTCATGAGTCTCATGATCCGGTGTGTCGATCTTGAGCGCTCGGTCGGCGACCTTGGCGTTATGCATCAGGCGACAGAACACGGCGGCGACGATGATCGACAGCAATGACCAGATCACAATGGCTTTGAGGAGCATGGCGAAACCTCTCGCGGCAAACAATTCTTACGATCGCCCGCATCCTTGCAGTAAAGGCTACCTATCCATTGTGGCAGGTGTTCATGATCTTGCATTTGCTTGCAGATTTGAACTGTTTATCAGCTATCTCCCCAGATGAAGCGACAGTTTCCCGGACCGGTACTTTAATGGATGTTCTGGAGCGACTGATCACTGGGCCGTCATAGCCTTAAGGCTATGGATCCCATACCGAAAAGCTATTTCTTCAATCGGTGATCCGGATCCACGCTTAATGATGGTTAGCTGAAAACAAAATCAAGAGGAGATGCCATGTCAACTGAATCGAAATGCCCGTTCAATCACGCCGCTGCTGGCGGTGGCACGACGAACCGCGACTGGTGGCCGAACCAACTGAACCTGAAGATCTTGAGTCAACACTCGCCCAAATCTGACCCAATGGGTGGCGACTTCAACTACGCCGAAGCCTTCAAGAGCCTGGACTTCCAGGCGTTGAAAAAAGACCTGACTGCGCTGATGACCGATTCCCAGGACTGGTGGCCGGCGGACTTCGGTCACTATGGGCCTTTCTTTATCCGCATGTCCTGGCACGCTGCAGGCACCTATCGCACCGGTGACGGCCGGGGCGGCGCCGGCTCCGGCCAGCAGCGCTTTGCACCGCTCAACAGCTGGCCGGACAACGTGAGCCTCGACAAGGCCCGTCGGCTGCTCTGGCCAATCAAGCAAAAGTACGGCAACAAAATCTCCTGGGCCGACCTGATCGTCCTCGCCGGCAACGTTGCACTGGAGGACATGGGCTTCAAGACCTTTGGTTTTTCCGGTGGCCGCCCGGATGTCTGGGAGCCGGACGAAGACGTCTACTGGGGCTCGGAAAAAACGTGGCTGGGTGGCGACGTGCGGTATGGCAAAGATGCCGGGCAAAATCCCGCAGAACGCAATCTGGAAGCCCCCCTCGCAGCCGTGCAGATGGGCCTGATTTACGTAAACCCCGAAGGCCCGGAAGGCAACTCTGATCCGGTCGCCGCTGGGCAGGATATCCGCGAGACCTTTGCGCGCATGGCCATGAACGACGAGGAAACCGTCGCGCTGATCGCCGGCGGTCACGCCTTCGGCAAAACCCACGGCGCAGGTCCCGTCGAGCATGTCGGGCCGGAGCCCGAAGCCGCCGGCCTAGAAATGCAGGGCCTGGGCTGGAAGAGCACGTTCGGTTCCGGTAAAGGTGGCGACACCATCTCCAGCGGCCTGGAAGTGACCTGGACGACCACGCCAACCCGGTGGAGCAACAATTACCTGGAGAACCTGTTCGGTTACGAATGGGAACTGACCAAGAGCCCGGCGGGGGCAAACCAGTGGAAGCCGAAAAACGGCGCTGGCGCCGGCACCATTCCGGATGCCCATGACCCGTCCAGACGGCGTGATCCGACCATGCTGACCACGGACCTGTCGCTACGCTTCGACCCGATCTATGAGCCGATTTCGCGGCGCTTCCTGGCCAATCCAGACCAGTTGGCCGACGCCTTCGCCCGTGCCTGGTACAAGCTGATTCACCGTGACATGGGGCCGCTTTCACGCTACCTCGGCCCGGAAATGCCGAACGAAGAGCTGCTGTGGCAAGACCCGATCCCTGCCGTCGACCATCCGCTGGTCAATGACAGCGATGTGGCGGGCCTGAAAAGCAAGGTGCTGGCTTGCGGCCTGTCGGTCTCGCAACTGGTATCGACGGCGTGGGCGGCGGCTTCCTGCTTCCGTGGCTCCGATAAACGCGGCGGTGCCAACGGTGGGCGTTTGCGTCTGGAGCCGCAAAAGTCCTGGCAGGCGAACCAGCCAGAACAACTGGCCAGCGTGCTGGCAAAACTCGAAAGCATTCAGAAGGAGTTCAATAGCGCACAATCGGGCGGCAAGAAAATCTCCCTGGCTGACCTGATCGTGCTCGCCGGTGGCGCGGGTGTCGAACAGGCGGCGAAAAACGCCGGCCACAGTGTGACAGTGCCGTTCAGCCCAGGACGTATGGACGCCAGCCAGGAACAGACCGATGTCGAATCCTTCGGTTACCTTGAGCCGATTGCCGACGGTTTCCGTAATTACCTGAAGCAACAGTACCGTGTACCGGCCGAAAAATTGCTGATCGACAAGGCGCAACTGCTGACGCTCACCGCGCCGGAAATGACGGTGTTGCTGGGCGGCTTGCGCGTGTTGAACACCAATGTCGGCCAGAGCAGGCACGGTGTGTTCACCACACGTCCGGAAGCCTTGACCAACGACTTCTTCACCAACCTGCTGGACATGGGCGTGGAGTGGAAGCCGGTATCGGATGCCCAGCAAGAGTATGAAGGGCGCGATCGCAAGACCGGCGCGCTGAAGTGGACGGGCACTCGAGTCGACCTGGTCTTCGGTTCCAATGCGCAGTTGCGCGCGTTGGCCGAATTCTATGCCTGCGCTGATGCGCAGCAGAAGTTCGTCAAGGACTTCGTCGCTGCGTGGACCAAAGTGATGAACCTGGATCGCTTCGACTTAACCCGCACTGCCTAGAGGAGAGGTTGTCATAGCGCCGACATTACCGGCAAAAAGTGCCTCGGCTCGCCCTCCGGCTTTTACATCAGCGGAGGGCACCCGGCGACCATGAACCTTGGCGATCAGGGTCCAGCCTTTGTGGCCGAACTGCTTGATTACCCACATTGGATTTTCGCCAGCTGATAGCATCATGGAGGCGCAGTTATGGCCACGCTTCACCCCTGGCAGCTGTCAATATCGCCAGTTGCTGTTCGCGAGTGAAAGGGGCAACGTCATCTTCTTCCTGATCTCGGAATCCGGGATCAGTCGTCATGCTTGTGTTTATGTTTGTTCTTGTACTTGTTTTTATGCTTGTGGTCGTAGTGGTCGTTATCGTTATCGTTATCGCTGTCCTTGGCCAGATTGTTGCCGATAGCACCACCTGCCGCGCCGCCCAGTCCAGCGCCGATCAGGCCACCGGTGGAACCACCAACACTGTTGCCGATTACCTGGCCACCCGCTGCACCGAGCCCCCCGCCAATGGCTGATTCGGTCTTGTTGCCACTCTTCGCAGATATTGCGCCCCCAGCTGCGCCACCTACGCCGGCTCCGATCGCAGCGCCAGTGCTACCTCCCATAGCCTGACCGACCACGCTTCCAAGGGCGCCACCGACACCGCCACCGATAGCTGTGTTAGTGGCTTCGCCGGCGAGGGAGTACTGCGATACAAGAAGGCTTAGTGCAACGACAGTGAATGATTTACGCATCAGACAAACCTTTAGAAATACACAATAAAAGAAAAGTTTGTTGGTACGAATCAGTCAGGTCAACAGATATTCGACGGTGCATGAATTTGGATCAACCAATCTGTGATTAGCACAGCCGCTTGTTGATCAATTATGACCGGTGGGCACATACAAACCCCAAAGAGGGACTTTTGAGGGCCTGAGTGGGATCGGGTCGCGGTCACTTGATCTTCGCCATTGACCACGATGCTGTTGCTCATGATGGCGTACCCGCCGATACGGGTTTGTATCAGCAGGTATCCGCAACGCTCACCGTTACCCGGGCATACAAAACCGGCGTTTCCCGACACCCGGGCGATACACGACGACCTTCAAATGGAACCACCGGCATCGCGCCACTTTCGGCGCGGCCTGGTGTGGTTCAACTGGAGGAAAGACAATGTCGCGTATCACCCCCCGTCACACCCTCGGCAAGCTTGGTCTGGTTCTGGCCGCCGCAGGGCTCGCCACTTTAGCGGGCCTTGCTCAAGCCCAGGAAGCACAACCGGCCCCGGCGATGAAAAGCTGGCAGCAGGGCCTGCACCGTACCGACCTGGTCCGCGAAGACCTGGGCACCGCCGATCGCGAGGTCCTCCAGGTGCTCGTGGACTTCGATCCGGGCGTGACCTCGCCCAAACATGCTCACCCGGGTGTGGAGGTGGCGCACGTGATCAGCGGCACCTTTGAATATCAGTTGCAAGGGCGGGCACCGGTGACGCTCAAGGCCGGTGATTCGTTGTACATCCCCGAAGGTGTCGCCCATGTGGCGAAGAACGTGGGGCAGGGCAAGGCCTCGGAACTGGCGACCTACATCGTGAAGAAAGGCGAAGCGCTGCTGATCCTGAAGGAGTAGGCGAGGGTCATTGCCGGCTGCAAACCTCCCACACGCAACCGCGCAGCCAGCGATGCGCAGGGTCGGCGTCCATGCGCGGATGCCACAGCATCGAAACCGTGATCGGCGGCGTGGGGAACGGCAGGGCAAAGCAGTGCATTCCCTGGCACAGGTTGCCGACGTGCCGCTGCGGTACGCTGGCGACCAGCTCTGAAGCCCGCGCCAGTGCAAGCGCCGAAGAGAAACCGGCGACGATGGTGATGATGTCGCGCTTGAGCCCCAGCTCATTCAAGGCGTCGTCCATGACACCTTTTTCGTGGCCCCGACGTGAGACCAGGATGTGCCGGGCGGCGGCATAACGCTCGGGTGTCATTTCACCTTGGGTCAGTGGATGCCCCTCACGTACGACGCCAACGAACCGATCGCGAAACAGCATCCGGGTCCGCACTTCCGGGCTGGTGGATTCGCCGATCACGCCGGTTTCCAGATCCACCGAGCCGTCGCGCAGCAGGGTGCTGTCCTTGTTCAGCTTCTGCACGAAATTCAAGCGCACGCCGGGGGCTTCTTCGTTAATGCGGGCGATCAGTGGCGGTCCGAAATTTTCCACGAAGCCGT
Organism: Pseudomonas sp. A-B-19; assembly: GCF_019947515.1. NCBI lineage: Bacteria > Pseudomonadati > Pseudomonadota > Gammaproteobacteria > Pseudomonadales > Pseudomonadaceae > Pseudomonas > Pseudomonas sp. A-B-19. The sequence continues at coordinate 36,420 of NZ_JAGYGN010000008.1, read as the reverse complement.
CGCTGGTGCGCAGGGTGAAGGTGCGCACCAGTTGCTTGAGGTCCAGTGCCTCGGCGGGGCGCAGGACAGCTTCGGCGTCCTGCACGAGCGCGCCGACACGTTCACGCAGTTCCAGCGCCCGGGGCGTGGGCACCAGTCCGCGCCCGGCCCGCACCAGCAGCGGATCGCCCGTGGTTTCGCGCAATCGCGCCAACGCCCGGCTCATGGCGGACGGGCTCAGGCGCAAACGCTGCGCGGCGCGGGCCACGCTGCCTTCCTCCAGTAACACGTTCAGGGTGATCAACAAGTTCAGATCGGGCATGGAGTGAATCCTTGTGGGCGCGAGCTCGCTCCCACATTTTTGAGTGTGGCGTCTTATGCACGTATAAAGTGCAAATACTGCGTCTTCCGCCATGTTATGGCTGGGCTTAGGCTCGGGGCAATCTATTTGCGGAGTCGCGTGAAAATGAAGTCCATATCGATTCGGGGTGCCCTGGCCAGCCTGTCGTTATCCATGCTGCTGTCGTCCCTGGGCACCAGCATTGCCAACGTTGGATTGCCGACACTGGCCGAGGCGTTCTCGGCCTCCTTTGAGCAAGTGCAATGGGTGGTGCTCGCTTACCTGCTGGCGATCACGGCGCTGATCGTCAGTGTCGGAAGACTTGGCGACATGATTGGCCGCCGACGTTTGTTGTTGATCGGGATTTGTGTGTTTACCGTCGCTTCGATCCTGTGCGCGCTGGCCCCTCATCTCTGGTTATTGATTGCCGCTCGGGCGCTGCAAGGCGTCGGTGCGGCCATCATGATGGCGCTGACCATGGCGCTGGTGGGCGGGGCCGTTCCCAAAGAAAAAACGGGCAGTGCGATGGGCGTGCTCGGCACGATGTCGGCGATTGGCACCTCACTCGGCCCGACCCTTGGAGGTTTTTTGATTGCCAATCCGGGGTGGCAGGCCATTTTTCTGATCAATGTGCCGTTGGGTGTTTTGGCGGTTGGGCTTGTGTATCGCTTTTTACCCGATGATCGCCATGAGAGAAGGGCTGATCGAGCGGGCTTCGATGTGCTCGGCACCCTGGTGTTGGTCCTGACGCTGCTGGCCTATGCGCTGGCGATGACCCTGGGGCGTGGCGGTCCTGGTTCGCTGAATGCGGCGCTGTTGCTGGTGGCCGTGGTAGGGATGGGCGTGTTTGTGTTTGTCGAGCACACAACCGAGTCGCCTCTGGTTCGATTGACGATGTTCCGTAACTGGCAGATGAGCGCAGGATTCATCATGAGCATGCTGGTGACCACCGTGGTCATGGCGACCATGGTGGTAGGGCCGTTTTACCTCACTGGTGCACTGGCATTGAATGCGGCAAGCGTTGGGTTGGCGATGTCGACGGGTCCGCTGGTGGCCGCACTGGCAGGCGTACCGGCGGGCCGATGGGTCGATCGTTTGGGCACTTATCGAGCCGGTAAGACCGGATTGATCGCCATGTTGACCGGCGCTTGCATCCTGCCGGCCTTGCCGATGGCCTTCGGTGTGCCCGGCTACATCGTGCCGCTGGCTGTCATGACCGCCGGTTATGCGCTGTTCCAGGCGGCCAACAATACCGCCGTCATGCTGGAAGTCGAGGCGCCGCAACGTGGCATGGTTTCCGGTTTACTCGGGTTATCGCGCAATCTCGGGTTGATCACGGGCGCCTCGGTCATGGGCGCTGTGTTCGCCTTCGGTACGGCCAGCGACGATATTTTGCAGGCGCAACCTGAGGCCATCGCACAGGGAATGCGGTTGACGTTTGCGGTGGCTGCGGGGCTGATTCTTGCGGCTCTGGTGCTGGGAGCGGTCAGCAAAATCGTTTCACGTCGCTTGATCGCGCCGTGCTGAAAAACGGCGCGACTATCGTGAAAACGACCTGTTTGCGCTGAACGCGAAGCCTTGTGAATTTTCTATTGAACGAGTGTTCAGCCTGGACTATGTTGGGGGCCACCTTTCCCCGGCTGGTTGCGGGCTTGCGTTTCTTCAATTCGAACGAGGCACTGGCATGCGGTTTTCACCCTTTGTTGAACGGATCAGTGGCCAAGGCGTTGCCGCCTGGGATATTCACTACGCAGCCAACGCGGCGCAGCGCAATGGGGAGGACGTCATCATCCTCAGTGTCGGCGACCCGGATTTTCCCACCCCCGATTTCATTACCGACGCCGCCATCCACGCCTTGCGTGAAGGGGATACCCACTACACCGAAATCGCCGGCCGCCAGGCCCTGCGCGAGGCCATCGCCGGCCGCTACAGCCAACTGATCGACCGCGAACTGCAGGCGTCGAACGTCATTCTCACGGCAGGTGCGCAGAACGCCTTGTTCGCCACCTCGATGTGCCTGCTCGGTGCCGGCGACGAAGTGATCGCGTTCGATCCGATGTACGTCACCTACGAAGCCACGCTCAAGGCTTCCGGCGCCACGCTGGTGCGGGTGCCTTGCGCTGCGGACTCGGGTTTTCGCCTCGATGCCGCCGTGTTGGCCAAGGCCATTACCCCGCGCACCCGGGCGATCTTCTTCTCCAACCCGAACAACCCCACCGGCGTGGTGCTGGGCCGCGAAGAACTGCAAGCCATCGCCGAACTCGCCATCGCCCATGACCTGTGGGTGGTGGTGGACGAGGTCTACGAGAGCCTGGCCTACGAGCGCGAACACCTGAGCCTGGCGGCGTTGCCGGGCATGGCCGAGCGCTGCGTGGTGATCGGCAGCCTGTCCAAATCCCATGCCATGACCGGTTGGCGCATCGGCTGGGTCGTGGCCCATGAAGCCCTGGTCAATCATGTCGAAACCCTGGTGCTGAGCATGCTGTACGGCTTGCCCGGGTTTGTCATGGAAGCGGCGCTCAAGGCCGTGCAGTCACACGACGAAGTCACCCACGGCATGCGTGAGATCTATCGTCGGCGTCGCGATCTGGTGGTCTGCGGCCTGGCCGGTTGCCCGGGCATCAGCGTGCTCAACCCCGATGCCGGCATGTTCGTGCTGGTGGACGTGCGTGGCACCGGCCTGACCTCACTGGAGTTCGCCTGGCGTCTGCTGCGCGAAGCCGGTGTCTCGGTGCTGGATGCGGCGGCATTCGGTGAGCCGGCCCAGGGGTTTGTACGGCTTTCGTTCACCCTGAGCGACGAGCGCCTGGCCCAGGCCTGTCAGCGTATTCGCGATTTTGTCGGGGTGCTCATGGGCGAAGCGCCGAGGCCGGTGATCGGCACGGTGACCTGTACCGCAGCCGCGGAACCGGTCGCCGCCAAGACCATGATCGAGGTCGATGGCCTGCACAAACGCTTCGGCAATATCGAAGTGCTCAAGGGCGTCTCCCTGACCGCCCGCGAGGGCGATGTGATCTCTCTGATCGGTGCCAGCGGCTCGGGCAAAAGTACCTTGCTGCGCTGCATCAACATGCTCGAAGTGCCGGACCAGGGACGCATCCTGGTCGATGGCGAAAGCATTCACCTTAACCAGAATCGTCCCGGCGCACCGCTGGTGTCGGACGCCAGGCAACTGGTGCGCATCAGGTCGAGCCTGGGCATGGTGTTCCAGAATTTCAACCTCTGGCCCCATCGCACGGTGCTGGAAAACCTCATCGAAGCGCCGACCCAGGTCCTGCGTGAAAGCCGGGCGGAGGCCACGGAACGGGCCGAAGCCCTGCTCGAACGCGTCGGGCTTGCGGCCAAGCGCAACGAGTACCCGGCGTTTCTCTCCGGGGGACAGCAACAACGGGTGGCCATCGCCCGGGCCCTGGCCATGCGGCCCAAGGTCATGCTGTTCGATGAACCCACCTCGGCACTCGACCCGGAACTGGTCGGGGAAGTGCTGCGGGTGATCCGCTCCCTCGCCGAAGAAGGCCGGACCATGATCCTGGTGACTCATGAAATGGCGTTCGCACGCGATGTCTCCTCCAAAGTCGCCTTTTTGCATCAAGGGCTGATCGAGGAAACCGGTTCGCCGGACGAAGTGTTCGTACACCCACGCAGCGAGCGTTGCCGACAGTTCGTCAACGCTCATCAGACTCGCTAACTCATCATAAAAAGACGGGAAAACAACATGGGAAATCGACGTTTTGCAAACTGGTTGACCGGGGCAGCCTGCGTATTGCTGGCCGGCATGAGTGCCGCCCAGGCGCAACCGATCAGGTTCGCGGTGGCAGCGGAGCCCTATCCGCCGTACACCGAAAAGCAGGCCAACGGTGAGTGGAAGGGCTTCGAAGTCGACCTGATCCACAAGCTGTGCAGCGAAATGAAAGCCGATTGCGAGATCAAGGAAGTGGCGTGGGACGGCATCATTCCATCGCTGCTGGCGAAGAAGATCGACGTGATCTTCTCCTCGATGTCGGTGACCGAAGAACGGGAAAAGCAGATCGCCTTCAGCAAGGCCTACTACGATTCGGTGATTGCCGTCGTCGGCCCGAAAGAGGCGTCGATCAAGAAGTACCCGGATGACCTCAAGGGCAAGATCATCGGCGTGCAGAACTCGACCGTGAGCGCCAGTTACCTGAAGACCTACTACGAAAAAATTGCCGACGTTAAGTACTACGACACCCAGGACTCGGCCAACGCCGACCTGATTGCCGGGCGCATCGACCTGATGATGGCCGACGGCACCGCCATGGCCGCCTTCATCAAGACCCCGGATGCCAAGGACCTGGCCTACCTCGGCACCGTGCCTTACGACCCGATCTTCGGCAAAGGCGTGGGGGCCGGCCTGCGCAAGGACGACACCGAACTCAAGGCCAGACTGGACAAGGCCATCCAGCAATTGCTGGCGAGCAAGGACTACGACGAGCTGTCCCAGAGCTACTTCGGCACCAGCGTGAAGCCGGCGTTCTGACCACCAGGCCGAAACGCAAATCCAACGGTAAACACCCATCCCCGTAGGAGCCGGCTTGCCGGCGAAGGGGCCCTTGAGGCCGCCAAAAGCTTCGCTGGCAAGCCAGCTCCTACAAGGGTTTTTGCAGTGTTTTCATGGTCGTTACTGGGGGTTGAAATGCCGGCAATGTTCGATCTGATCAATTTCACCGAGCAAGGATGGGGCAGTGCGCTGTTGAAGGGGCTCTGGATGACCCTGCAGATTTCCGCCGGAGCCTTTGTGCTCGGGCTGGCCATCGGGCTGGTGGTGGCGTGCCTCAAGCTGGGCGCGCCGAAGCCGATTGCAGCGCTGATGCGCGGCTACACCACCTTGTTCCGCGCGGTTCCGGAGTTGCTGCTGATTCTGTTGCTGTACTACGTGGGCTCCATGCTCCTCAATTCACTGATGACCCAACTGGGCTACGGCGTGGTGGATGTCAGCGGTCCGCTGGCGGCCATCGTGGTGCTGGGGCTGGTGCAGGGCGCGTACGCCTCGGAGATTTTCCGCGCGGCGATCCAGGCGATTCCCTTCGGCCAGATCGAAGCGGCCAAGGCGTTCGGCCTCAACGGTTTCGGTCTGTTCCGCCGGGTCACGCTGCCGATCATGGCGCCTTACGCCATGGCCGGGATGGCCAACCTGTGGATCAACCTGATCAAGGACAGTGCGCTGATCAGCGTGGTCGGCACCAACGAGCTGCTGTACACCGCCAAGCAAGGCGCGGGGTCGACGCGCCATTATCTGTTGTTCTACCTCACGGCTGCGGCGTTGTATTACGCGGTGACGTTGGTGTCGAACTATGTGTCGGGTCGGCTTGAGCGACGTATTCGTCGCTGGATGCCTCTTGTTGACTGAACCGGCAGAGAGAATGAAATGATTCCAGTGTGGATAGTTGAATACGCGGCACTGTTGGGCCGGGGGCTGCAAACCACCCTCACAATCCTGTTGATCGCCAGTGTGTTCGGATTTGTCCTGGCGGTGTTGGTGGCGCTGGCGCGGATCTCGAAAAACAAGGTGATCGCCAAGGTCAGCCTGTTCTACACCAGCGTCACCCGCGGGACGCCGTTGCTGATCCAGATCTACATTTTCTACTACGGCCTGGGCAGCCTGTTTGCCCAGTTCCCGCTGATTCGCGGCAGTTTCCTCTGGCCGTACCTGCGCGATGGTTACTGGTACATCGTGTTTGCCCTGGTGGTGTCGGTGGGGGCTTATGTCGGCGAAGTGATTCGCGGTGGCCTGCTGGCGGTGCCCAAGGGTGAAATGGAAGCGGCGTCGGCTTTCGGCATGACCGCGCGCCAGTCCTTGCTGCGGGTGCGTTTGCCCCGGGCAATGCGCCTGTTGCTGCCGACCCTGGCCGGGGAAACCGTGATGCTGCTCAAGTCCACGGCATTGGCCTCGACCATCGCCGTGATCGATCTGCTCGGTGCCGCCAACGTGGTCCGCGCGCAAACCCTGCAAGTCTACGAACCGTTGCTGTTGGTGGCCGGCGTGTATGTCTGCCTGACGTTCCTGATCGAAGCGCTGTTTGCCTTTGCCGAGCGGCGCGGGACGCCGGTACGCAGGTCGGCCTGATGAGTTCGACAAGGGGTGGCCGCCGTCAGCGGCACCCTGGCGATGATTTTCGGCCGGCTCGCGTCACAGGACGTCGTCGGTGCTGAATGCTCCGTGACGCAGCCCCTTTATCCAGCAACGGCAGATATGCAGCCCGTTGGCGGCGCTGAAGGTCTCAGGGTTCAGGCACCACTCGAGCCAGAGACCGTCGAGCATCGCCGATAAGCCGATGGCCGCCAGGCGGGTGTCGTGAATCACGAAGCCTTCGCTGGCGGCCAGCCCGTCGAGCAACTGGTGGATCAGATCAAGGTAGGCGCGGTAGCTTTTTTCGTGGGACTGGCTGACGTGTTCGGAGTGACGGATCAGGCTCCAGAACACCACCCAAACGCCGAGCAGTTGCGGGTCCATGACCCTGGGCGAGAACGAGCCTTCCAGGAAGGCATCGATCTTTTGCGCGGGTGTCCGGGCCTGTTCGATTTCCTGGAGCAGGGCTGTGGTCAGTTCGCTCGCAAGCCGCTGGTAGGTGTCGGCGATCAGTGCCTCGATGCTGCCGAAGTGGTGGTTGAGCAACCCCACGGACACTCCGGCTTCAGTGGCAATGCGGCGCACGGAAATCCCGGCGTGACCGTCGCGGCCCAGGCAGCGCAGGGTGGCGGCCACCAGCATTTCGCGACGGTCATCGGGTTCGACGCGGCGGTTTTTCGGGGCATCGGTTGTCACAAGGCTGTCCTTGGGTGAGGTTCTACGATGCCGAGCTTAGTTGAACGTCTGTTCAATCACCAGCCTCGGCAGCAGCGATACAACGTTTTTCAAGGTTCATGACGGGAGGGAAAGCCAATGCCGCAGGATATTTCATTCAGTGTTCGCAACAACAACGGCGATACCGTGCGGGTCGGTGCCTGGCGTTATGCAGGCGACGGCAGTGGGCCAAACGTGCACTTGCAGGCCGGCGTCCATGCCGATGAAATCGCCGGGATGCTGGTGCTGCACCTATTGATGCAACGACTGCAAACCGCCGAATCCCAGGGCCGGCTCAAGGGCAACATCACCGTGGTGCCGCAGGCCAATCCGCTGGGCATCGGGCAGTTTCGCCAGGGGCGGATTCTCGGCCGTTATCACGACGCCACCGGGCATAACTTCAATCGCGCGTTCGACCAGTCGGCGGCCATGGAGCGACCTTCGACCTGCGTTCAGCAATGGCAAAAGAAGCTGGTGCAGCTGGCCGCCCCAGCCGATGTGATGCTTGATCTGCACACCGATGACGAGGCCCTGCCATACCTCTACGTGCACCGCAGTTTCTGGCCCCGTGGCCGCGAACTGGCGGCGGCGATGAAGATGGACGTGGCGATCATCTGGGATGACGGCGGCGATGGTTCTTTCGAGGAAACCATCATAGCCCCGTGGTTGCGTGAAGGCGTCACCGACCACCGCATGGCCGCGACCCTGGAGCTGCGCGGGCAGGGCGATGTCAGCGACCGCTTTGCCGAGTCGGATGCCGAAGGCTTGTACAACTGGCTGTGCGGTTGCGGTGTCATCGATGAGTCAGTGACGCCCGCGGACTGGCCCGTCGAAGCCGTGGAAATGGGCCACATGGAAACCATCATCGCCCCGCAACCCGGTGTGCTGATCTTCGAAAAAGAGCTGGGGGATTTCGTCGAAGAAGGCCAGCGTTTTGCACGGATTCTCGGACGGCCGGGCGACCCGTCCTCTGAAGTGGTGCTCCATGCCGAGCAAGCGGGGCGCCTGGTGACGCGCTATCGCGATCGCCTGATACCCCAGGGCATGGGGGTGGCGAAATTTACCGGCAGCCGGGTGTCGCGTAACTGGAGTGGCGGGTTGCTGGATCCGAACTAGTGATAGCCCAGCAAACATCAAACACACAACAACTGTGGCGAGGGAGCTTGCTCCCGTTGGGCAGCGAAGCGGCCCCCGCTTTTCTTCAGTCCAATCGTGCAGGCAGGTTTTGCGACGGCTTCGCCGCCGAACGGGAGCAAGCTCCCTCGCCACAGGGTCAGTGTTAGCCACAGGGTCAGTGTTAGCCGCAGATTCAGTGTTTATTCGGGTGGATCGATTTGGTCCAGCACCCGATTCGCCGTGATCTCCGCCAACATCACGCTGTTGGAAATCCCCAGCAGGGCATTGCGCGATCCGCCGTCCAGATGATCCACCAACTGGTGCACCATCACATCGACCGAGGCCAGCGTCTCGACCAGATACACCATCAGGGTTTCGGTATCGACCTTGGGGTCGACGGTAAACAGGGTGCTGGGTGTGCGTGGTGTGGCTTTGATGTCGGCGGTCGATGGGGAGTGCAAGGCGAGGGCGGGTTCGGCGGCCTCGTCGAGCTTGTTTGGATCGGGTTCGTATGGGGATGTCGGATCGGTGTCCGGCGGGTTGGGGGTGACCTTGAACATATGCTTGCTTCCCTGATTGGGTGCCAACCCTCTTGCTGCTAAACGAGAAGGAGGCAGCTGTGCGCAGGTTAGCAGACCGGGGAAGCTAGCAAAGCCGGCGCGCCCGAAGGCGCCCTGCGCACAGCCACCATCAAATGCAGGTATGGGAATACCTGACTGACAGGAGCTTGTGCACCTTGCTTACAACCCCGGGCTGCTAAACCCGACCACTGATGGGCAGTGGCGTGGAAACGATAGAGACCAGGAGCAGGGCGCACAAGCCGGCGGATTCTGGCGTAACCGTAGGCAACGACGCAAGGTGTTGTAGCCCTCGGGAAATAACCTACAACCTTTTTAAACAAGCGCTCCAGCGGACATGAGCAACTGAGTATCGGCTTTCGTGTATCGCTGTGTATCAGGGCGCGGCATCCGCATACAGCCATACAAAACCAGCACTTTACGGATACAGCGGGGATACACCACCGGGGCCAAATAGACCTGCCAAAGCGAGAGGCACAACGCACCTCGCCACCAGGTTCATCAACCCTTGTGGTACGACCAATAACGGTCCAGCCGCGCAAATGATCCGGAGTATCAACATGTCTCGTATCCAGTCGAACAAAACCCGTATTGGCCTGATCGCTGTTGCACTGGTCGGCGGTATCAACTTCGCGTCCTCGGCGTTTTCCGCTGAGGCCTTGCCTCAGGGCTATCAACTGGCCTCTGCGGAAAAGACCAGTGAAGGCAAGTGTGGCGAAGGCAAGTGCGGTGCCGAAGCCAGCGCGCAAAAGACCCAGGCTGAGGGCAAGTGCGGTGAAGGCAAGTGCGGGGATGCGTCTTTCGCACGCACCGACACCGATGATGACGGCCGCGTGTCGCTCAAGGAGCTGTTGGCCGTAGCACCCAAGGGCGCAGAGGAATTCAAGGCGATGGACACCAACGGCGACGGTTTCCTGTCCGAGGGGGAGGTTTACAAGTACCGCACCAACCAGTTCACCTCCAACGGCAAGAAAGTACCGACCGAGCTGTTCACCAAGTTGAGCCAGGCTAAAGACTGATCGGCTGCAACGAAAAAACCTTCCTGCGTTGACGACCAGGAAGGTTTTTTGGCGTGGGCAGTACTGGTTTGGTCGTCAGGCGCGAATGCACTGCACTTGACCGCCGAATGCCTGCGCTAAAAGTAAAGATATCAATCCTCTCCATAAATGGGGGCATTACACCCACGAGCGGGTGTTTTCCACCTAATTAGAGGGGTATTCCCCACTCGCTCTTCTCTCGTTTGAAACACTCAAAAATAGTTTGTTAATTTTCCTGGACTTTTTGTCATAGTGTGCTGGTACGTTAATTGCAGTCATCCTATGCCCGCATAGCTGTGTCCCAGACCTTCTGGCGACGGCGGGTTTCGCCAGACTCGATATGTCGCGAGGGGTGAAAAATGAAACGCACGACATCACTACGCAACGCCATCTTCTTTCTGCGCAGGTCAAGCCTGCCCTGTGCAATGCTCCTGACCCTGACCACCAGTGCAAACGCCGTGCCGCTGGATGATTTCGGCCCGCCACCCCCAACGGACCCCTCGGCGTTTAGCAACCCTCCGGCCGACCTCAACGCCGCGGCGGCTGCCATACGGGCCACGGCACCCGCCAACCAGGGCGCCATCGCCCTGCCCAATGGCCTATTCGGTGACCGGAACACGCCACGGGCCGAAAACGTGCTGCCGCCAGCCCTGCAGACACCCTTCAATATCCCCACCAATGGCAAGCCCAGTCCATTGTTCGGAGCCCAGCCGTACACGCAGTAACTGCTGCTGTTCGAAGAATTCGGCACGGAAAAACTCGATCCTGCACTGCCGGCACCGGCCTTGACCTTCCCGGTTCCGCTCGTCGGCCCGGCGCCCACGCAGGACCCGAGCAACATCGCCCGCAGCGGCCCTTCGCCCGCGGCGCTGGAAGCCTTCATGCGCCAGCCGGGGCTGTTCCCGTTTCCGTCGCAGTTTTCCAACGTGCTGGACCGCAACCCCTGGCAAGCACAGATTGAAGCCTACCTCAATCGCCATCCGGTCGGCTCGCCAGCCGAAGGCCGGCCGCCAGGAAAAGGCTGGTCGCACCAGCGCTGGAACGAGTTCTTCCCGCAGGTCGGCTTCAAGACCGTGCAAGCGGGCGCCCAGATCAACAGCGGCATGCGCGACAGCCGACAGTTGCACCACTACGCCGTCGGTGAGTTCGGGCCTGGCGGGCTGTACAACCAGACCTTCAGCAACCCGGTCATTGCGGGCACCACCCAAGGCATCAATGTTCGTTTTCACCCCAACATGCCGATTCAGGACCACAAGGCGCTCTGGACCTTCGACGGCACCTTTCCGCCAAAACTGTTGATGGTGCGTTACGGTCAAGCCGCGCTGATGCGCCACTACAACGCCCTGCCGATCGATCCGTCGGCCAACATGGGGTTTGGCCTGCACACCATTACCACCCACGAACACAACGGCCACACCCCGGCCGAAAGCGATGGTTTTGCCGGTGCGTTTTTCTTTCCGGGGCAGTACTACGACTATCGCTGGCCGATCCAGTTGGCCGGTTACGACACCATCAACACCACCGCTCAGGATCCGCGCGCGGCGTTCCCCTGCGCCCCGGGCGAAACCCTGTTCGTCAACGATGCCACGCCGGGCCTGAAGACGTGCAACAACGGCAGCATCAAGATCCGCGGCGACTGGCACGAAACCATGAGCACCCACTGGTTTCATGACCACATGCTCGATTTCACCGCGCAGAACGTCTACAAGGGCAACGCGGTGATGATGAATTACTACAGCGCCCTGGATCGCGGTAACGAAGCCTTCGAAGATGGCGTCAACCTGCGCCTGCCCAGCGGTTCGGCGCTGCCCTGGGGCAACCGCGACTACGATGTGAACCTGCTGGTGGCCGACAAGGCCTGGGATCAGAACGGCCAGCTGTGGTTCAACCCGTTCAACACCGACGGTTTTCTCGGCGATCAGATCCTGGTCAACTGGCAGTACCAGCCGCGCCTGAATGTGCGGGCGCGCAGCTATCGCTTCCGCATCCTCAATGGCTCGGTGTCGCGCTACCTCAGGATTGCACTGGTGCGTGAAGTCGCCGGCACCGGCGGCGAAATCCCTGGCCCGGCAGGTTCCGGCCTGTCTTATAGCCGCGTGCCGTTCCACTTGATCGCCAACGACGGCAATCTGATGGAACACTCCGTGCCGTTCGACGGCACCATGGACCTGGAAGGTGACGGCGACCTGCAGAACCACAACGCCGTCCTGCCCACCCAGGGCATCGCCGAGCGCTTCGACATCATCGTCAACTTCGCGAAAAACGGGATCAACACCGGCGACAAGCTGTACTTCGTCAACCTGATGGAGCACCAGAACGGCAAGAGGCCGACAGCTAATCTGCTGAGCCTGGCCGACGTGCTGTCCGGGACGTACAAGGCGGTGCTCAGGCAGGGCAGCAAAGGGCCGGAATGGGTCGGCGGCGACCCGGCGGTGGGCAAGTTCCTGCAGTTGGTGGTCCAGCCTTATGCCGGCCAGGACGTGAGCATGAACCCCGCCGACTACGAACCCGCCAAACCGGGCAAGCCAGCCGGCAAGACCATGATCCCGCTGACCCTCAACCGTGACGATCCGGCGGTGCAGGCCAGGCTCCTGGTGGCGCGGCATCGCGAGTTCAGCTTCGGCCGCTCCGACGGCACCGACGAAACACCCTGGACGATCAAGACCGACGGTGGTGAATTCGGCTTCCCCATGGACCCTCGAGTCATCAGCGCCGCTCCGCAACTGGCCAACGGCCCGACCTCGGCCGGGTTCTCCGGCGACGGCACCCTGGAAGTGTGGAAAATCAAGAGCGGCGGCAACGGCTGGAACCACCCGGTGCACGTGCACTTCGAAGAGGGGATCATCCTCAGCCGCGACGGCAACCCACCACCGGAATGGGAAAAATGGGCGCGCAAGGACGTCTATCGCGTCGGTGATGGCATCGACAGCTCGGTGGACGTGGAAATGGCGATCCACTTCCGGGAATTCGCCGGGACCTACATGGAGCACTGCCACAACACCCAGCACGAGGACACGTCCATGCTGCTGCGTTGGGATGTCGAGCACCCCGGGCAGTTCCAGTTGATGCCAGCACCCATACCTGGCTGGGACGGCGTCACCTACGTCAACTCCGCCGCGCTGCCGACCTTCCGCACTGGCGATACCCGTGCCAATAACGACGGCAATAACCAAATACCGATCGCCAACCCCGACAGCGCCATCAGCAACACCGGCCAACCGGTGCCCATCAACGTCCTGGCCAACGACACCGACCCGGACGGTAACGTGCCACTCAAAGTGGTGGGGCTGGAGCAACCGGACTCCGGCAAGGGCGTGGTCAGCACCGATGGTGTGCGCGTGACCTACACACCACCGGCCACGGTCGCTGCGCCGTTCACTGCGACCTTTATCTATAAAGCCGCCGATGCCAAGAGCGCGGAGTCGGCACCGGCGACGGTGTCCGTGGCGGTCTCGGCAGCGGTCACGGTCACCGCGAGCCAGTAGTGGCGCACTGAGTACAACTACGCTTTAGCGATGAGGGCCTCATTGAGGCCCTCTTGCTACAAGCGAATTAACAACTACGTGGTTGTCAAATCTCCAGAAGACTCACAATCACGCCTTGACCCACCGCTGGCGACTCCAGCTGCTCAACCCATCAACGGCAAACACCAGCACCAACATCGCCAAAATCACCGTACTAGCCTGGGCCTCCTGGAACAGGCTGAGGCTGACATAGAGCATCTGCCCCAAACCGCCGGCACCGACAAAACCGAGCACGCTGGCCATACGGATGTTGTTTTCCCAGCGGTACAGGATGTACGCCAACAGCTGGGGGAACAGGTTGGGCAGGGTGCCGAAGCAGAAGGCCCAGACGACGTTGCCGCCTTGCAAGCGGATGGCTTCGGCCGGTTGCGGCGGGGTGTTTTCCAGTGCTTCGGCGAAGAGTCGACCCAGCACCCCGGCGGTGTGCATGGCCAGGGCCAGGGTGCCGGCGTTCGGGCCGAGACCCGCCGCCAGCACCATCAATGCCGCCCACACCAGTTCGGGAATGGCGCGCAGGCCATTGAGAACAAGGCGCGACGCGCTCTGCAACGGCCAACCGAAACGCCCGGCCGCAGGCAGCGCCAGCACCAGGCCGAAGACCGCCGCGAGCAGGGTGCCCAGGGCCGACATGGCCAGGGTTTCCACGGCGCCACGGCCGATGGCTTGCAGATGGCCGGCGCTCAGGTCCGGGCTGAGAAAACGCAGCACGTAGGCGCCCATCTGCGCGAGGTTAGCGCTGCCCGTCAGTTCGCCGAGATCGATGCCCAGATAACGGAACGAGACGACGACTGCCGCGACGATGCACAGGATCAGCAGCAGGTTGATCAGGCGATTCATGCGAACCTCCAGCGCAACAGGCGGCTGATCTGATCGGCGAACAGCACCAGGACGAAAAAGGTCAGCAACATGCTCGCCACTTCACCGCCGGCGAACATGCGCAACGACAAGTCGATCTGCTGGCCCAGCCCGCCGGCGCCGACGAAGCCCATCACCACCGACGCGCGGATGGCGCACTCCCAGCGGTACACCGTGTACGACAGCAACTCCGCCCCGACATTGGGCAGGATGCCGTAGCAGAACGCCGCCAACCGGCTGCTGCCGGCTTGCAGCAGTGAGTGGGCGGGACGCTGGTCGACCGATTCGAAAATCTCCGCGTAGACCTTGCCCAGCATGCCGCTGTAGGTGATGGCAATCGCCAGCACCCCGGCCGTCGGGCCAAGACCGACGGCGCGCACGAACAGCAGGGCCCAGACGATTTCCGGCACGCTGCGCAGGAAGATCAGCAACCCGCGCACCGGCCAGCGCAACAGCCGGCCCAGGGCGCTCGGGCGACCGCTGCGCGAAGCCGCCGACAGTGACAGTGCGCGGCTGGCCAACAGGCTGGCGGGCACGGCCAACAGCAAGGCCAGGGCCATGCCGGCGGTGGCGATGGCGAGTGTCTGCAGGGTGGCTTGCCACAGCAACTGGAGGAACTCTTCGCCATGGGCCGGTGGCCAGAAGGCTGAGACAAACCGGCCCATCTCACTCTGGCTGTCGGCCTTGAGCAGCACACCCAGGTCCAGCTCGCTGAAATGAATGCCGGGCCACAGCAGGGCCAGCGCCAACAGACTGAGCAGCAGGCGGGGCAGGGTGGCCGGGTCTCGTGTATCGCGCGTCAGCATCGGGGAATCTGCAGGATCAAGGGCGCCACTGGCGTTGGCGGCGATAGCAGTTGCTCGTTGGCATAGAGCTTGTCGAGCAACTCCTGGTCGACGTCGCTGGCGGGAAGGTCGAACAGGACCTGACCTTCACGCAAACCGATGATGCGTGAAAAGTGCGTCAGGGCCAGCTCTACCGCATGCAGGCTGGCGACCAGGGTCACCTTGTGTTCCCGGGCGTGGCGGCAGAGGATCGACAGGGTGTGCCCGGCCAGTACCGGGTCCATCGCCGACACCGGCTCATCGGCCAGCAGCACTTCGGGTGCCTGGTACAGCACCCGGGCAATGCCCACGCGCTGCAACTGGCCGCCGGACAGTTGCTGGCACTGGGCGAACAGCTTGTCACCCAGGTCCAGCTTGAGCAGTGCCGCCCGCGCGCCCGGAACATCCACCGGATGCAGCAGGCTCAGCAGGCTTTTGGCAAAACTCCATTGCCCCAGCTTTCCGGCCAGCACCGCCGTGACCACCCGCTGCCGCGGAGGTAGTGGCGGCGCCTGATGCACCAGGCCGATGCGTGCGCGTAATCGCTGGCGCTGTCGGGCGCCGAGCTGCCAGGCTTGCTCGCCGAGCACCTCGACCGTACCGCTGCCGGGGCGCAGGGCGGTAGCCAGCACGTTGAGCAAGCTCGACTTGCCGGCGCCGGACGGACCGATGATTGCCACCTGCTCACCGGCAGTGATGTGCAGGTCGACCTCATGCAGCGCACGCACGCCATTGCCGTGGGTGAGGCTGACCCGGTTCAGATGCAGTGTCATTTCAGCAGATCGGCAGCGCGCGCGGCTTCCTCGATGCCCTTGTAGTTCTCAGGCTGGGTCTCGATGAAGCGGCTGGCGGCTTGCAGGTCCAGAATCGCTTTTTGCTCCGGGTTGGCCGGGTCGAGCGCGAGGAAGGCCACCTTGATTTTGTTGGCAAGGGCCGGGTCGAGGGTGCCGCGCACGGTCCAGTTGTAGTCGAAGTAGGCCGGCGTGGTAGCGAAGACCTTGACCTTGTCGGTGTCGACCTTGCCGGCCGCGACCAGTTTTGCCCAGACGCTGGCATTGAGCACGCCGGCGTCCACTTTGCCAGCCTGAACCCAGGCGACGGTGGCGTCGTGGGCGCCGGAGTAACCGACGCGGCTGAAGTAAGTTTCCGGCTTGATGCCGTCCTGCAGCATGAAATAGCGCGGCATCAAGCTGCCGGACGTGGAAGACACCGAACCGAAGGCAAAGGATTTGCCCTTGAGGTCGGCCAGCGACTTGACGGCCGGGTCGGCGCTGATGAATTTGCTGGTGAACTGGGCGTCCTGCTCACGCTGTACCAATGGAATGGCATTGCCGGTTTTCAGCCGTGCCTGCACGAAGGTGAAACCGCCCAGCCAGGCCATGTCGATGCGGTCAGTGGCCAGCGCCTCGACCACCGCCGGGTAGTCGGACACCGGTACGAACTCGACTTTCATGCCCAGTTGCTTCTCCAGGTACTCGCCCAGTGGCTGGAACTTGCGCAGCAGTTCGGTGGGTGCTTCATCAGGAATGGCGCTGACCTTGAGGGTCTCGGCAGCCTGTGCCAGCAGGGTGGAAAGGGACAGGGTCAGGCCAATGGCCGTTGCCAGGGTACGTTTGAGCATGGAAGTTCTCCGGTTCAATAGCGGAAAAATGTCGATGCGCCCCGCACAAGCTGTTTGCTGCACGACGCTTCGTGAGGGTAGACGAAAACGCCGCGATTATAGGGACTCCTGTTTGCTTGACCAGCCTTGCAACAAGACTTAGGGCCAAAAAGATCTGTGGGAGCGGGCTTGCTCGCGAAAGCGGAGTGTCAGTCAGCGTCAGTATCGACTGATCCACCGCCATCGCGAGCAAGCTCGCTCCCACAAGGGATCTCTGGTGAACAGCCAATTTTTGTACGACAGACATGCAAGTGTGGGAGCGAGCTTGCTCGCGATGACGGCGTATCAGTCAGCATCAGTATCGACTGATCCACCGCTATCGCGAGCAAGCTCGCTCCCACAGGGGATCTCTGGTGAGCCCCCAATTTTTGTACGACAGACATTCAAGTGTGGGAGCGGGCTTGCTCGCGAAAGCGGAGTGTCAGCCAGCATAGTATCGACTGATCCACCGCGATCACGAGCAAGCGCTCCCACAGGGGATCTCTGGTGAGCCCCCAATTTTTGTACGATAGACATTCAAGTGTGGGAGCGAGCTTGCTCGCGATGACGGCGTATCAGTCAGCGTCAGTATTGACTGATCCACCGCTATCGCGAGCAAGCTCGCTCCTACAGAGGGTGCTTACATCCGCGCCAGCGCCTGCGCCAGATCGGCCCGTAAGTCTTCGACGTCCTCTACGCCGACGGACAACCGCACCAACCCGTCGCCGATCCCCAGCTCTGCGCGGGTAGCCGGTGGAATGGTGGCGTGGGTCATGATCGCCGGGTGTTCGATCAGGCTTTCCACGCCGCCGAGGCTCTCGGCCAGGGCGAAGATCTGTACGCTCTCGAGGAAGCGTTTGGCGCCGGCCAGGTCACTGTTGAGGTCCAGGGCAATCATCCCGCCGAAACCGCGCATTTGCCGTTGGGCCAGTTCGTGTTGCGGGTGCGACGGCAGGCCGGGGTAGTAGACCCGTGCGACTTGCGGTTGGCGCTCCAGCCACTGCGCCAGCTCCAGGGCGTTGCTGCAATGGCGCTCCATGCGCAGCGCCAGGGTCTTCACCCCGCGCAGGGTGAGGAAGGCGTCGAACGGGCCGGCGATGGCGCCGACGGCGTTTTGCAGGAAGCCCAGGCGCTCGGCCAGTTCGGCGTTCTGCCCGACCACGGCGATGCCGCCGATCACGTCGGAGTGGCCGTTGAGGTATTTGGTGGTCGAGTGCAGCACGATGTCGAAACCCAGTTCCAGCGGGCGCTGGATCCACGGGCTGGCGAAGGTGTTGTCGGCCACGCAGATGATGCCGCGCGCGCGGCAGGTGCGGGCGATGGCGGCCAGGTCCGTGAGGCGCAGCAGCGGATTGCTTGGGGTCTCGACCATGACCATCCGGGTGTCGTCTTGCAGGGACGCCTCGAAGGCCGCCAGGTCGGTCAGGTCGACGAAGCTGAAGCGGTGCCCGGCGCTGCGCTGGCGCACCTTGTCGAACAGGCGGAAGGTGCCGCCGTACAGATCGTTACCCGAGACGATGTGCGAGCCGGCGTCGAGCAGCTCCAGCACCGTGGAAATGGTCGCCAGCCCCGAGGCGAAGGCAAACGCCCGGGTGCCGCCTTCGAGGTCGGCCACGCAGCGCTCCAGCGCCCAGCGCGTCGGGTTGTGCGAGCGCCCGTAGTCCAGGCCCTTGTGCACCCCGGGGCTCGTTTGCAGATAGGTGGAGTTGGCATAGATCGGCGGCATCAACGCCCCGGTCGAAGGGTCCGGCGCTTGCCCGGCGTGGATCACCCGGGTGGCGAAGCCCTGTGGCGGGGCGTTTTTGTCCTGTTGACTCATGGCAGGGATCTCCGCAAATGGTTGAGCATGTCGGTTCGGGTAATCAGGCCGTGAAACCCCGAGGCATCCTGAATGATCGCCACCAGCCCCCGGCCAAGCTCTGCCTCCAGTTCCGCCAGAGAGGCATCGGGGGACAGGGTTTGCAGTTTGTCGGTCATGGCGCTGGATACGGCCTTGCGAAAGTGCGCAACGTCTTCATGCACGCCCAGCAGGATGTCGGACTCGTCGATCACGCCGACCAGTTGTTTGCCGTTCACCAGCACCGGCAGTTGCGAGACATCCGCCAGGCGCATGCGTTGAAACGCCGTCAGTAGCGTGTCATCCGGGCCGACGCTGATCACCCGGCCATCCTCGAAGCGCCGCGCGATCAGGTCGCGCAGGTTGCCGTAGTGCTTGCGTTGCAACAGACCCTGATCGTTCATCCACTGGTCGTTGTAGACCTTCGACAAATAACGCGTACCGGTATCGCAGACGAAGCTGACCACCCGTTTCGGCTGGGTCTGTTCGCGGCAGTAACGCAGGGCGGCGGCCAGCAAGGTGCCGGTCGACGAGCCGCCGAGAATGCCTTCGACGCGCAGCAACTGGCGGGCGTGGTCAAAGCTTTCTTCGTCGCTGATCGAGTAGGCGTGGCGCACGCTGGACAGGTCGGCAATCGAGGGAATGAAGTCTTCGCCGATGCCTTCCACCGCCCAGGAACCAGGGGTGGGGAGGGTGCCATTGCGGCTGTATTCGGCCATCACCGAGCCGACCGGGTCGGCCAGGACCATTTCCAGGTCCGGCTGCACGCGTTTGAAGAAACGGGTCAGGCCGGTGAGGGTGCCGGCCGAGCCGACCCCGACCACGATGGCGTCCACATCGTGCTGGGTCTGCGCCCAGATCTCCGGCGCGGTGCTGCATTCGTGGGCCAGCGGGTTGGCGGGGTTGTTGAACTGGTCGGCGAAGAACGCATCGGGAATGTCCGCGGCCAGCCGCGCGGCGACGTCCTGGTAGTACTCGGGATGGCCCTTGCCGACATCGGAACGGGTGATGTGCACCTCGGCGCCCATGGCCTTGAGGTGCAGGACCTTCTCGGTGGACATCTTGTCTGGCACCACCAGCACCACCCGGTAACCCTTGGCGCGGCCGACCAGGGCCAGGCCCAGCCCGGTGTTGCCGGCGGTGGCTTCGACGATGGTGCCGCCGGGGCGCAAGCGACCATCGCGTTCGGCGACATCGATCATCGCCAGACCGATGCGGTCCTTGATCGAACCGCCGGGGTTCTGGGATTCGAGCTTGAGAAACAGCGTGCACGGGCCGGTATCGAAACGGCTGACGCGCACCAGGGGGGTATTGCCAATCAGTTCGAGCACGGCAGGACGGGAATTGTCGGGCATGTCATCACTCCTTGCGTAAATCCGCACTGGATGGACAGCAATCCGCGCCGGGTCTTTGCGCCGGTCGCGGGCAATGCATCGCTTGGACCATAGGCCGGGATCGGGTCGGCCGCAACCTTGCACAGCCAACCGGTCGCCTCGACGCTTTTTCCTCGCCAGCGACCACAAAAAACATAATTTCGCTATTTCCCGGCTCCGAACAGAATGCGGCCAACACCCTGACACCGATAGCCGCAGCAGAAGAACAACAGTGATCAGTATCGAGGCGGCAGCCATGACCGACCTGAATCAAACCACCTTTCAGAAGTGCACAGCCATGACAGTTGACAAGACCGAAATTGATACGCTTGTAGTTGGCGCCGGCCAGGCCGGCGTGGCCATGAGTGAACACCTGAGCAAGCTCGGTGTGCCTCACCTCGTGCTGGAGCGCAATCGTATCGCCGAAGCCTGGCGCACCGGCCGCTGGGATTCGCTGGTGGCCAACGGTCCGGCCTGGCACGACCGTTTTCCGGGTATGGAATTCGACGGTCTGGACCCGGATGCCTTCGCCGGAAAAGAGCAGGTGGCCGAGTACTTCGAAGCCTATGCCAAGAAGTTCAATGCGCCGATCCGCACCGGCGTTGAAGTCAAGCAAGTCGAACGCAATGCCGACCGTCCGGGCTTCACTGTTGAAACCTCTGATGGCGTGATCGAGGCCCGCCACGTAGTGGTCGCCACCGGCCCGTTCCAGCGCCCGGCCATACCGCCGATTGCTCCGCAAATCGCCGGCATCAGCCAGATTCACTCCGCCCAATACTTCAATCCGCAGCAACTGGCCGAAGGCGCGGTGCTGGTGGTGGGCGCAGGTTCTTCGGGGGTGCAGATCGCCGATGAGCTGCAACGCTGCGGCAAACAGGTCTACCTGTCGGTCGGCGCCCACGACCGTCCGCCACGTGCCTATCGCAACCGAGATTTCTGCTGGTGGCTGGGAGTGCTCGGCGAGTGGGATGCCGAAGCCATGCAGCCGGGCAAGGAGCACGTGACCATCGCCGTGAGCGGTGCCCGTGGTGGCCACACCGTGGACTTCCGCCGGCTGGCACATCAGGGCATGACGCTGGTCGGCCTGACCCAATCGTTCAACGGCGCTGTGGTGAGTTTCGAAGACAACCTGGCCGACAACATCCGGCGCGGTGATGAAAATTACCTGGCGCTGCTCGACAAGGCCGACGCCTATATCGAACGCAATGGCCTGGACCTGCCGCTGGAGCCCGAAGCCCGGGCCATGCTGGCCGATCCGGATTGCGTGACCCATCCAATCCTTGAGCTGGACCTGCTCAAGGCCGGCGTGACCACGATCATCTGGGCTACCGGTTACTCCACCGACTACAGCTGGCTGAAGGTCGATGCCTTCAAGGAAAACGGCAAACCCCGGCACCAGCGCGGTGTGTCGGCCGAGCCAGGGGTGTATTTCGTCGGTTTGCCGTGGCAGTCCCGTCGCGGCTCCGCGTTCATCTGGGGCGTTTGGCACGACGCCAAGCACATCGCCGATCACATCGTTAAACAGCACACCTATCTCAACTATCGGGATGCGACCCAGCGTCAAACCGACGCCGCCCGTGCACCTGTTCAGAAAGCCAGCCTCATGGGAGTTCGTTAATGCCTACTCATACCCGCATCCGCATGTTCAACACCAAGGACACCTACCCGAACCAGACGCTGGACAACGATTTGTGCCAGGCCGTGCGCGCCGGCAACACCGTGTATGTGCGCGGTCAGGTCGGCACCGATTTCAACGGTCAACTGGTAGGCCTCGGTGATCCGCGTGCCCAGGCCGAGCAGGCCATGCGCAACGTCAAGCAATTGCTGGAAGAGGCGGGCAGCGACCTGAGCCATATCGTCAAGACCACCACCTACCTGATCGACCCGCGCTACCGCGAACCGGTGTACCAGGAAGTCGGCAAATGGCTCAAGGGCGTGTTCCCGATTTCCACTGGCCTGGTGGTCAGCGCCCTCGGCCAGCCGCAGTGGCTGATGGAAATCGATGTGATCGCTGTCATCCCTGAATAAGGAATTCACCATGACTTTTTCCATCGTGGGTCGCTGCGCCGAGACCGGTCAGTTGGGCATTGCCATCAGCTCTTCAAGCATTGCCGTCGGTGCGCGCTGCCCGTGGCTGCGGGCCGGGGTCGGCGCGGTGTCGAGCCAGAACATCACGCTGCCGGCCCTTGGCCCGCAGATACTCGATGAACTGGCGGGCGGCTCGGCGCCACCCCAGGCGCTCGACCACTCATTGACCCGCAATGGCTACAGCCAATACCGCCAGGTGGCGGTGGTCGATGCCCACGGGCGCACGGCGGTGTTCAGCGGCAACCACGCCCTGGGCATCAATAACGCGGTGGCCGGTGAGCAATGTGTGGCGGCCGGCAACCTGCTGGCCAACAGTGGGGTGATCGAGGCGATGGTCGCGGCATTCGAAAACAGCGAAGGCTGCCTCGCCACCCGGCTGATGAAGGCTTTGCAAGCCGGGCAGGATGCGGGGGGCGAAGCTGGCGCGGTGCACTCGGCGGCGTTGTCGGTGGTCGGTGACCTGACCTGGCCGATTGTCGACCTGCGGGTAGATTGGGCCGATGAAAACCCGATCGGCGAGCTGGGCAAGCTGTGGATTGCCTACGAGCCGCAATTGCAGGACTACCTGACCCGCGCCCTCAATCCGACTCTGGCCCCCGCGTATGGAGTGCCCGGCGATGAGTGAGTTGCGCAGCCGCGCCCTGCTCGCGCGATTGATCGGGTTCGCCACGGTCAGCCGCGATTCGAACCTTGCGCTGATCGAGTTCGTGCGCGACTACCTGCACGAACTGGGCGTGGATTGCGAACTGATCTACAACGCCGAGCGCACCAAGGCCAATCTATTGGCCACGGTCGGCCCGCGTGTGGCCGGCGGCATTGTGCTGTCCGGGCACACCGACGTGGTGCCGGTGGACGGCCAGGCCTGGACAGTCGAGCCGTTCTGCCTGAGCGAGGCGGGCGGCAAGCTTTATGGGCGTGGTACGGCGGACATGAAAGGTTATCTGGCGTCGGTGCTGGCGGCGGTGCCGATGTTTCTGGCCAGCGCTTTAAAGCGCCCGGTGCATTTGGCGTTTTCTTATGACGAAGAGGTCGGTTGCCTCGGTGTGCGCAGGTTGCTGGAAGTGCTGCCCCAACGCATCCCGGCCCCGGCGTTGTGTTTGATCGGCGAGCCGACCGAGCTCAAGCCGGTGCTCGGCCACAAGGGCAAACTGGCGATGCGCTGTCACGTGCGCGGCGCCGCCTGCCATTCGGCGTACGCGCCTTATGGGGTCAATGCCATCGAGCAGGCCGCGCGCCTGATCGGTCGGCTGGGCGACATCGGCGCCACCCTGGCCCGGCCGTCATTGCACGACAAACGCTTCGATCCGGCGTTCTCGACCGTCCAGGTCGGGGTGATCCAGGGCGGTACGGCGCTGAACATCGTGCCAGCGGACTGCCGTTTCGATTTCGAGATCCGCGCCTTGCCGGACTTCGCTCCGCAAGTGGTCGTCGATGAACTGCAGGACTACGCCGAGCAGACGTTGCTGCCGGCCATGCAGGCCGTGGACACCGATACCGGTATCCGCTTTGAAAAAATCTCGGCCTATCCGGGCCTTGCGACACCCACCGACAGCGCGGCAGCCCGGCTGATTGCCCGGCTGTGCGGCAGCGATGAGTTCAGCACCGTGGCCTTTGGCACCGAAGGCGGGCTGTTCGATCAGGCCGGTATTGCTTCGGTGGTCTGCGGTCCCGGCAGCATGGACCAGGGACACAAGCCCGATGAATTTGTCAGCGTCGAACAGATGGCAGCCTGCGACCGCCTGATGGATCGCCTGGCGGCGTACTTGAGTGAATCCGAACACCCATGACAACAAAGGGTCGACAAGGCCCGAGGAAGCGATCCATGTCCAGATCCTTGCGTTGCAGTGTTCCGTTTGCCCTGGCGGTATTGAGTGCCAGTGTGTGGGCGGCCCCCCAGGACCTCACCGTGATTTCCTTCGGTGGTGCTACCAAACAGGCCCAGGATAAGGCCTATTTCCAGCCCTTCAACGCCAGCGGCGCGGGCAACATCATCGCCGGTGAGTACAACGGCGAGCTGTCGAAGATCAAGGCCATGGTCTCGGCCGGTCACACCAGTTGGGACGTGGTCGAAGTCGAAAGCCCCGAGCTGTTGCGTGGCTGCGAGGAGGGCCTGTTCGAGAAGCTCGATGCAGGGCGCTTCGGTGATTCGGCGAACTTCGTGCCGGGTGCACTGACCGAGTGCGGGGTGGCCACTTATGTCTGGTCGATGGTCATGGCCTATGACCAGAGCAAGCAAGCCAAGGCACCGCAATCCTGGGCGGACTTCTGGAATGTCGCCGACTTCCCGGGCAAGCGCGGCCTGCGCAAGAGTGCCAAGTACACCCTGGAAATCGCGCTGCTAGCCGACGGCGTCAAGGCGGACGACGTGTACAAGGTCTTGAACACCCCGCAAGGCGTGACCCGCGCCTTCGCCAAGCTCGATCAGATCAAGCCGAATATCCAGTGGTGGGAGGCGGGCGCACAGCCGGCGCAATGGCTGGTGGCCGGCGACGTGGTGATGAGCGCGGCCTACAACGGCCGGATCGCCTCGGCGCAAAAGGAAGGCATGAAACTGAGCATCGTCTGGCCGCAGAGCCTGTACGACCCGGAATACTGGGCGGTGGTCAAAGGCACGCCGAACAAGGCGCTGGCGGAAAACTTCATCGCGTTTGCCAGCCAGCCGCAGACGCAAAAAGTCTTCTCGGAAACCATCCCCTACGGACCGGTGCATCGCCAGACCCTGCCATTGCTGCCCAAGGACGTGCAGGAGCAACTGCCGACCGCCGAGGCCAACCTGGCCGGCGCCCGGGCCGTGGATGCGGAGTTCTGGGTCGACCATGGCGAGGAGCTTGAACAGCGCTTCAATGCCTGGGCCGCGCGCTGATACAACGGTCGTGTAGCAACGCGGGACCCTGTGGGAGTGAACTTGCCCGCGATGAGGCCATCAGCTTCAACATCCTCGTTGGCTGGTTCACCGCCACCGCCAGCAGGCTGGCTCCCACAGGTTCTGTGTTCTAACTGACGGAGCAATCAATTCATCTTGCTGTGATCATGCATCATCGAGCTGTGATCCATGGTGCCGATCGCCTTGGCAACGGCTTCGACCTGAACCGACGTTTTCTCGCCTTTGGCGTCTTCCACGATCAGGGTCAGCGGCACCTTGTCGCCTTCCTTGATCTGGCCCGTCAGGTTCATGAGCATGATGTGGTAGCCGTGGGGATCGAAGCTCACCGCTTTACCGGCCGGCAATGCGACAGGCTGCACTTGCTGCATTTTCATCACATCGTCTTTCATGCTCATTTCATGGATCTGCACAAGCCCGGCAACCGGCGTTTGCACGCTCAGAAGTTTGCTGTCGCTGCTCGCGGTGACGGTCATGAAGGCACCACTCGACGGCTGACCGGCTACGGTGGCGCGGACCCAGGCATCTTTGACCTCGGTTTGTGCCGACACGTGAAAAGCCAGGCCAACCAGAGACAATCCCAATGCCATTTTCCTGCAGCGTTGTGCGAAACGGTTTTTAGCCTGCGGGGCATTCATTTCAGCAAACCTCCATCACGGTGAGCAGGTCTTCTGCGCACTCTTGGGCCGTCAGGGACGTGGACAGTCCCAGGCGCAGAGTGCCCCGGGAGTCGAAGACATAGCTGGTCGCGGTATGGGAGAGGGTATAGGTATCGCCGCTCGGGACCTTTTCAAAGAACACGCCGAATTCCTTGGCGGTGGCGGCGGTTTCTTCCAGGGTGCCGTACAGCGCCTCGAAGCTCGGGTCGAAGGCTTTGACGTATTTATCGATCATCTCTGGCGTGTCGCGCTCAGGGTCCAGGGTGATGAAGACCACCTGCAGCCTTTCGCCATCGCGCCCCATCAGTTTCTTGGCCTGTGCCGCACGGGCCAGCGTGGTGGGGCACACAGCCGGGCACTGGGTGAAACCGAAGAACACCATTGGCATCAGCCCGCGATAGCTGCCCAGCATCCGGGTTTCGCCTTCAGCGTTCTTGAGCTTGAAGTTACGCCCCATGATCTTGTCGCTGAGGTCTTTGCCGTACTTGAACGACAGCTTGCTGCTGTCGTCGCAACCGGCGAGCAGGCCCAGGCTCAACAGGCCCATGCCTTGCAGGACCGTTCGGCGGGTATACACAGTACTCATGAAAAAAAGCATCCTGTTGAACAGGCTGAAATGACAGCGTGATGACTGTACAGACGAAAAAATCGTGGGGATGTTAACAAACTGTGTCGGTGCCGGAGGGGCGGATACGACCATTGGACCGGTGCACAGGCGTGACATAGTGTCGCGCCGGAGCGAGGCCGACCGAGGGCGAGAGCGCTCTTGTGGCGAGGGAGCTTGCTCCCGCTGGGTTGCGAAGCGACCCCCCCTTACCTCTTGAGAGCAGGGGCCTGCTGCGCAGTCCAGCGGGAGCAAGCTCCCTCGCCACAGGTTCAGCGACGCAGTTGCGCGCAGTGATCCTCTTCCGGTTGCGCGGCGGTGTACCACACGTAATCCGCACTCCCGGCAGTCACGGTCTTGCCCGCTTCGGCCAGGATCAGCACCGCATTGCCTTCACCGGCACCCAGGTCCTTGAGGTGCAGTGGCACCCCCAGATCCTTGCGCACGTGGAAGGCTCCGGCCAGCAGCAACGCAGGAAGAGGCGCGGCCATCAGGCGCTGCGCCATGTGCCGGTCACGCTGTTGCTGCACCGCGAGCATCGCCGGCATCTGTGCTTCGGGCAGCAGGCCGCAATGGGATTCGCGAATGTCTTGGAGCAAGGTCGCCTGCACCTGTTGGGTGGTGGAGGCTGCCCCCGTGAGTACCGGGCGCTGTTTGTAGATCTGCATGATCTGCGCGCGGTCCAGATTCGCCGCCAGCAGTGGATACGGTTGCCTTAGCGCGTAGGTGACCAGTGCGCCATAAACGCTCCAGTCCCAATTGGCCTGCCAGGCCAGCGCCGTGAACGCATCGGCCGGTGGCTGGCCGGCGCGGGTCGCGGCTTGGGCGGCATCGACCCTGGCCTGTTGATCGGCATTGAGCATTTCCATCAGCAGGCTGCCCTGGGCCCGTTGTGCCGCCAGTTCGCGCAGCAGCCACAATTGCAGGGCGTGGTGGTCCGGGTTGTCGTGCTGTTCACCGACCAGAACGCGCGGGGCTGCGGCCAGGCGTTCGACCAGTTCTTGCGGGGTCAGCGTACGGCCCGTGGCGAGTTCACGGATGACCCCGACGTCAGAGTGATCACGACCTTGCGGGGCGATCGGCGCCGGCAGTGGTGTGGCCTGATGGGTTTGGCAGGCAGCCAACAGGCTGAATGCACAGAGCAACACAAAGCGCATCGGTTTTCCTTTTTTCACAGGTGCCCCCTCGATGACAGAGGAGGTGGCGGTATCAGCGCGCGATGATCAACGGGTGGCCGCGTTCCGGGTGTTGCTGAATCAGCACTTCCAGACCATACACCGCCGCCAGCGCTTCGGCGGTCAACACCTCTGCCGGTGGACCGCAGGCATGGGGCAGGCCCTGTTGCAACAACAGCAGTTGATCGCAGTAGCGTGCGGCCAGGTTGAGGTCATGCAGGATCACCAGCACGGCGGCCCCGCGCTCGGCGAAGTCACGCACGGCTTGCAAAATGGTGTGCTGGTGCAGCGGATCGAGCATCGACGTCGGTTCATCAAGCAGCAGGATTTGCCCTGCCGCACCCGGCCACAGTTGAGCGAGCACCCGCGCCAGATGCACGCGCTGGCGTTCACCGCCGGACAGGGCCAGGTAACTGCGTCCAGCCAGATGCAGGGCATCGGCCGCTTTAAGCGCTTCGGCGACGATTTCGGCGTCGCGCACGCGCCCGCTGGCGTGAGGCAAGCGACCCATGCCGACGACTTGATTGACCGAGAACGCAAAGTTCAGGCTCGAACTCTGCGGCAGCACCGCCAGGCGTTTGGCTCGCTCCTGGCCCGGCCAGTCGGCGAGTGGACGCTCGTCAAGGCTGACCGTGCCTTCGCTGCTCGCCAATTCGCCACACAAGGCAGCGAGCAGGGTACTTTTGCCGGCGCCATTGGGTCCCAGCACGCCGAGCACTTCACCGGGGCGCAACTCGATATCGATGTTCGCCAGTACCGTGCGCTTGCCACGACGTACCAGCAAGTTGTTTGCCCGCAGCATCAGGAACGCCCTCGCACCAACAGATATAGAAAGAACGGAGCGCCAATCAGTGCAGTCACGATGCCGATGGGCAATTCGGCCGGCGCCAATAACAGGCGCGCCGCCAGGTCGGCCAGCAACAGCAGGCTGGCACCGGCCAGCAACGACGCGGGCAGCAACACCCGGTGATCCGGACCCACCAGCAGACGCATCAGATGCGGTACCACCAGGCCGATAAAACCGATCAGGCCGGCCGCCGCGACGGCCGCGCCGACGCCGAGTGCCGTGCACAACACCAGCTCAAGCTTGATCCGTTCGATGTCGAAGCCCAGGTGACGGGCCTCCGACTCACCCAGCAGCATGGCATTGAGCGCCGCCGCCCGCCGTGGCAACCACAACGCCACGCCCAGGGTAACGATCAGCAACGGCCACAAGCGCGAGTAGCTGGCACCATTGAGGCTGCCCAGGTTCCAGAAGGTCAGGGTGCGCAAGGTCGCGTCATCGGCCAGGTAGGTGAACAGCCCCACGCCGGCACCGGCCATGGCCGTCATCGCCACACCTGCCAAGAGCAGGGTGGCAACGTCGGTTTGCCCGTCGCGGCGGCCGAAGCGATACACCACTGCCGTGACAATCGAACCACCGGCGAAGGCGCTGACCGACAGCAGATAAGGTTCGATGGCCGCTGGCATGCCACCGAGCAGGCTGCCGCCGACGATGGCGAGGGCGGCACCGAGTGCCGCGCCACCAGAAACACCGACCAGACCTGGGTCTGCCAAGGGGTTGCGGAACAACCCCTGCATCGCCACACCGGACAACGCCAGTACCGAACCCACGGCGATGCCGAGCAGGCTGCGCGGCAGGCGAATCTGCCCGAGGATCAGCTCCGCCTGCTGCGTGTCGCCACCGTCAAACGGCAACCCCAGCAGACGCATCCCGGCCAGCAGGGTATCGCCCAGCGGCAGGCTGACCGGTCCGAGGGCCAGGGACAGCCAGAACACCAGCACCAGTAACAGCAGCAAAAAGATCAACGTCGGACGCGGCCGGAAAATGGCCGTCATGGGTTGATCCCGGCGGTCTGCGCTGGGGTGTTCGGGTAGAACGCCGTGGCACGGGCCGATTGTGTCTTGATACGCATCGGGACTATTCCTTGGCCGATCAGAGGGGGTGGCGATCATCGAAATATTCGTAGCGGGTGATGATGCCATCGACGCCCGGCTTACGCACACGCCACGGTTCGGTCACGCCAGTGGTTTCAGATGCAGGTTGAAGGTTGGGGCGAGCATGCTGAACCATGTGTCCATCCAGTGCAGGCTGTGCAGCGTCGTTGAACATGAGAATAACTTGTGATCATCGCGATTAAAATGAGTTTGTCTCACTCGTTGGCACTGTCGACAATGGCTCCATTGAACGCATTGGAGTTATTTGACATGGCTGTGGCCCATTCCCTTGGATTTCCGCGCATTGGTCGCGACCGTGAACTGAAAAAGGCTCAAGAGGCCTTCTGGAAAGGTGAGCTCGACGAAGCCGGCCTGCGCGCCGTGGGCCGTGACCTGCGCAAGACCCACTGGGACTTGCAGAAGAAAGCCGGGATCGAGCTGTTGCCGGTCGGCGACTTCGCCTGGTACGACCAGGTTCTGACCCACTCGTTGATGTTCGGTGTGATCCCCGAGCGCTTCCGCCCGCACGATGGCAAGGCCAGCCTGCAAACCCTGTTCGGCATGGCTCGCGGTGTGAGCGACAGTTGCTGCGGCGGCGCGCACGCCCAGGAAATGACCAAGTGGTTCGACACCAACTATCACTACCTGGTGCCTGAATTCAGCGCCGATCAGCAGTTCCAGCTCGGTTGGGATCAGTTGTTCGAAGAAGTCGAAGAAGCCCACGCACTGGGGCACAACGTCAAGCCGGTGATCATCGGTCCGCTGACTTACCTGTGGCTGGGCAAGGCCAAGGGCGCCGAGTTCGACAAGCTCGAACTGCTCGATCGCCTGCTGCCACTGTACGGTCAAATCTTCCAGCGCCTGGCGGCACAAGGCGTTGAATGGGTACAAATCGACGAGCCGATCCTGGTCCTCGATTTGCCGCAGGAATGGAAAAACGCCTTTGAGCGCGCCTACAACCTGATTCAGCGCGATCCATTGAAGAAGCTGGTCGCCACGTACTTCGGCGGTCTGGAAGAGAACCTGGGCCTGGCCGCCAACCTGCCGGTGGACGGTCTGCACATCGACCTGGTGCGCGCACCTGAGCAGTTCCCGACCATCCTCGACCGCCTGCCGGCCTACAAAGTGTTGTCGCTGGGTGTGGTCAACGGCCGTAACGTCTGGCGCTGCGACCTGGAAAATGCCCTGGCCACCTTGCAGTATGCCCACGAGCGTCTGGGCGATCGCCTGTGGGTTGCGCCATCCTGCTCGCTGCTGCACAGCCCGGTTGACCTGGGGCGTGAAGACAAGCTCGATGCCGAACTGCAAAGCTGGCTGGCGTTTGCCGTGCAGAAGTGTGAAGAAGTCGCGGTGCTGGCTCAGGCGGTCAACCAGCCGGAGGCGCCGAAGGTGCTTGAAGCGCTGAATCGAAGCCGCGCCGTGCAGGCCAGCCGTGCTGCGTCGCCGCGCATTCACAAACCGGCCGTGCAGGCGCGGGTTGCCGCGATCACCGCCCAGGACAGCCAGCGTCGTTCGCCGTTTGCCCAGCGTATCGCCAAACAACGCGCCGGCCTGAACCTGCCACTGTTCCCGACCACCACCATCGGTTCGTTCCCGCAAACCCCGTCGATCCGTCTGGCTCGCCAGTCGTTCAAGCAAGGCAAGCTGACCGAAGCCGAATACACCGAAGCGATGCACAGCGAGATCCGTCACGCCGTGCAAGTGCAGGAGCACCTGGGTCTGGACGTGCTGGTGCACGGTGAAGCCGAGCGTAACGACATGGTCGAGTACTTTGCCGAGCTACTCGACGGCTACGTGTTCACCCGTTTCGGCTGGGTCCAGAGCTACGGTTCGCGCTGCGTGAAACCGGCGGTGATCGTCGGCGACCTGAGCCGTCCGAACGCCATGACCGTGGAGTGGATCCGCTACGCTCAGGGCCTTACCGACAAAGTCATGAAGGGCATGCTGACAGGTCCCGTGACCATGCTGATGTGGTCGTTCCCCCGCGAAGACGTGAGCCGCGAAGTGCAGGCCCGTCAACTGGCCCTGGCGATTCGCGACGAAGTGGTCGACCTGGAAGCCGCCGGGATCAAGATCGTGCAGATCGACGAAGCCGCATTCCGCGAAGGTTTGCCGTTGCGCCGGGCGCAGTGGCAGCACTACCTGGACTGGGCGACGGAAGTGTTCCGCCTGTGCGCCGGCGGCGTGCGCGACGAAACCCAGATCCATACCCATATGTGCTACAGCGAATTCAACGATGTGATCGAGTCCATCGCGGCGATGGATGCCGACGTGATCACCATCGAAACCTCACGCTCGGACATGGAGCTGCTGGAGGCGTTCGAAGCCTTCGCTTACCCGAACGAAATCGGCCCGGGCGTGTATGACATCCACTCGCCACGGGTGCCGGACTCCGCGGAAATGGCCAACCTGCTGCGCAAGGCTGCCAAGCGCATTCCCGCCGACCGCCTGTGGGTCAACCCGGACTGCGGCCTGAAAACCCGCGGCTGGCCGGAAACCGAAGCGGCGCTGGTGCACATGGTCAACGCGGCGCGCCAGCTGCGTAAAGAATGGGCCTGACGCTGTATCGGGTGCACCACTGAACCCTGGAGCGGGCTTGCCCGCGAAGGCGGGGTGTCAGGCGACATCGATGTCGAATGTGCCGGCCTCTTCGCGGGCAGATTGGGGTGGTTCGCAGATTTTGCGTACAGCCACTGAACCTGTGGGAGCGAGCTTGCTCGCGATGACGGGGTGTCAGGCGACATCGATGTCGACTGTGCCGGCCTCTTCGCGGGCAAGCCCGCTCCTACAGTGATTGGGGTGGTTCGCAGATTTTGCGTACAGCCACTGAACCTGTGGGAGCGAGCTTGCCCGCGATGACGGAGTGTCAGGCGACATCGATGTCGACTGTGCCGGCCTCTTCGCGGGCCCGCTCCTACAGTGATTGGGGTGGTTCGCAGATTTTGCGTACAGCCACTAAACCTGTGGGAGCGAGCTTGCTCGCGATGACGGAGTGTCAGGCGACATCGATGTCGACTGTGCCGGCCTCTTCGCGGGCAAGCCCGCTCCTACAGTGATTGGGGTGGTTCGCAGATATTGCGTACAGCCGCTGAACCTGTGGGAGCGAGCTTGCTCGCGATGACGGCATGACAGTCGCCGATGAAGTGACTGCCAGACCGCTATCGTGAGTAAGCTTCCAACGGATTTGCATCAATCACCGCCGCGGTTCGGCCACCAACAGCAACGACTGCGGCACAGGGCTTTGCGGGTGCTGCGGTTCCTGCAAGCCGATCAGCGTAAACCCGGCCATGTCCAGTGCATTAAACCAACTGGACAGGGTTCGGAAATACCACGGCATGGGTTGCCACTGCCCCTTGAAGCCGGCGAAGGTCTCTTCCCGCCAGCCATCCTGATAGTCGCCCGCCGCAGCCGCCCACGGATGCAACGTCTGGATCACCAGCGCGCCACCCGGGGCGAGCAGGGCGTTCATGGCGGCGAGCAGGGGGATGATGTCCTGATGCAGCAGGGCGAAGTTGGCGCAGATCAGATTGTAGTCCCGGCCAATGTCGACTGTCGCTTCGGCCAACGCCTCATAACTCGCCACATGCACCGTCGACGACCCCGCCGCTCGCGCCGCCTCCACCAGCGTCACGTCGCCATCCACACCCACCGCGTCAATGGCCCGATCAGCCAGCGCGCGCAACAACCAGCCTTCGCCGCAACCCAGATCGAGCACACGCTCGGGCTGGCGGCCGAGCACAGCCAGCAGGATGGCCTGGTCGGTGACCTTGAGGCGGCTTTCGATGGAGCCTGTACGGATGGCGTCGATCCAGGCCCGGGCGTTGTGGTGCCAGCTGTCGAGGAGGGTGGATTCGGGGGCTGACATGGTCGATGTCCGGCGTGATGGCTGGGATGAAAGGATAGGGCAACAGAAGGTTAACGGTGGAGCCGGTTTTTACCCGGCACCACCGACTGCGCCTGGTCAGGCGCTTTTGGTGGCTGCCAAATGATAGGCAACCAACGCGTTGGCGTGGCCATGGCCCATGCCGTGTTCGGTTTTGAGCCAGGCCACCATCTCCATGTGTTTCTTGTCGCCGACGGTTTTAAGCAGATCCAGCCAATGGGTGATCGGCTGACCGTACTTTTTTTCGATTGACGGGAAGTACGAAGCCGGTCCTTTGGTTTTTGTCTCTTCGGTCACGATGCAAACTCCCTTTTCGATTTTTCCAGGTTCGAAAGCAGCGCCGGTTACGTTACTTATTTGCCGTCAACGAGTCTATCGTCCGGGCGGTCGACGTTGAAGGTTTGCCTGGGCGACCAAGATCGAAGGACAGACCTTCGACGTGTCGATCCCGCTGTCACGTGCGGTTGAGCATCACACGACCGGCAATTTCGCCAGTTCAATCCCCGCGGCACCCAGCCGCTTGAGAATCTCGAGCAGCAGCTCGCTTTTGATCGCGCCGACGGTGCGTGGGCTGCCGACATAGCCGGTGATGGTCAAGGTGATGCCTTCAGGTTTCAGCTGACTGAAACGCAAGAATGGCACCGGTTTATCGAGAATGGATTCGTGTTCGGTGAAGGTGTCGTGCAGCAGGTTTTGCACTTGTTCAGGGTCGATGTCCAACGGGAACATCAGTTCGAGCATCACCACGCCCTGGGCGCTGCCGCCGAGGGTGACGTTGCGCAGGTTCTGCGAAATCAGGTGGGAGTTGGGCACAATCATGATCGAGCGGTCGGCCAGTTGAATTTCCGTGGCCCGCACGTTGATTCGGCGAATGTCGCCTTCCACGCCGCTGATGCTGATCAGGTCACCGACTTTCACCGGGCGCTCGGTCAGCAGGATCAGGCCGGAGATGAAGTTCTTCACGATCTCCTGAAGCCCGAAGCCGATACCCACTGACAGGGCACTGACGATCCAGGCCAGGTTGGTCCACTTGATCCCCAGCGACGCCAGTGTGAGCAGAACGACGGACACGTAGCCGATGTTGGCGAACAGGGTGCTCAATGAGGCGCACATGCCCGGGTCCATCTCGGTTTTCGGCAGGAACTCGGTATCCAGCCAGCGGCGCAGCGTGCGTATCAGGTAGACACCGATCATCAGTGTCAGGAGGGCATGCATCAGATTGTCCGGGACGATGTTCAGCTTGCGCAGCCCTTCACCGCCGAGTATGGCCACAGTGCCGGTGACCAGTTGGCCTAGCGTCGTCCCCACGCCGCCAACAAACAACGCGATGACGCCGATCAGTATCAGGATGGCGCGGCCTGCGCCGCAAAACACGGTACAGATCTGCTCCAGGCGCGGGTTGCCGATGCCCAGCAGCTGTTTGATGGCCTTGCCGGCGGGTTGCCGGGGCGAAAAAACGTAGTCGCAGGTGTCCTGGTAAACCTGTGTGAGCAGGTAGAAACCGGCGAAGATGATGAATATCCAGACCAATTCATAGGTGATGAACCGGGCCATCGTCACGTAGCCGATCATCAGGGCGAACAGGGACACCACCACGGCAAAGCCGGTAAACGTATAAATCAGGCCGGCGAAGGTGGTGACGCCTTCGGGAGTCTCTCCGGCCACTATCAGGTCCCGGCGCGTCTTGCTGACGCGCAATAACAACGCGCCGATCACCAGTGCCGCGACCAACGCTACGATGCCGCGACCGAACAGCACCACTTCGGCACTCATGCCGGTGACATTGCTCATCTGCACCAGGGTCACCAGCACCAGCAGCAGGCTTGCCAGCAACCTTGGATAGGGTTCCATCGCCAGCGCCACCGGATCGGCGATATCGGGCAGGCGCCAAGAAGGATGTTTGGTCGATAGCAATGCGCGACTCAACCCGGTGATCAGCACGCAGGTATAGGCCAGCTTTTCCAGATACTGCGCCAGATCGGCCAGCAGTGGGGTGTAGGGCAGTTGGCGGGTCCCGGCAACATGCAGCAGTTGCAGGGCGATGTAGGCGGTCAGCAGCGTCGCCACTACCGATGCCAGTGCAAGGGAGCTGCGCCGCAACCGGCCTTCAGGCATTCGATGGAGGCACAACCATGCCAGAGCCCGGCCGGCGAGCTTTCGCCCCACGGTCCAGATGGCCAGGGCCAGGATCAGCAGGGCGGCGGTGATGCCGCGTTTTCCGGGTTGCCAGGCGGCCCGGTGCGTGGCCTCGAGTTGCTCGATGAGGGCGCTGAAACGCTGGCGGTCCTCGATCGGAAGAGCGAACAATGGCGACCAGAATCCCGGGTTCAGGATACTGCTGGTTTGCTGGGTCACTTCCGCCTCGATCAGGCTGCGCCGGATACTGCCAATCTGGGTGATCAGTTCGGCGGCACTTATTTTCAGGGCGGCCAGGGTTTTGAGCTGGCTATCGAGCTTGTTTTTTTGCTCGCCGAGGGCGTCTCGTTGGGTGGTAATGGCAGACGTCACCAATGCGTTTTCTTCGAGCGGCACCGGCCCCAACACGTTGAGTTGCGCCTGCAACTGGGCCTGTCCGGGCAGCAGCGATGTGGACAGGCGCTCAATCTCCTGAATCAGTACTTGCACCTGGTCCTGTGAGCTTTCCAGCTGGGTGTAATTGCTGGCCTGGGAAACCTGCTGCTTGAGGCTGTTGAGCTCATTCTGCACCCCCAGCAATTCGCTGTCGGCGATGCTGATGATCGGGGCTGCGGGAGCGGGGGCAAGGGTGTCGGCCATGGGCGCCGCCAACAGCCAGCCCGGGCTGGCCGCCAGGAGCGCGAAGACGACGCAGATCATTGACTTCAAGACATTGCACATCGGCGAGCTCGACGGGTTGTTAGTCACTTAGCCAATGAGGTTAGGCCAAGGCACGCACTCTAGAGCATTGTTTTGTCGCAAGCGCCTCGGCGGGTTTTTGCCTGGGCGTGACTCTTGTAGCCGGTGACTGGCCTGACAGAGTTCAGGTTAACGAGGTGATCCGGACAGCCGACCAACAGCTTGATGCCAAAGCTGTAATCAAACGCCGGTCGGAACACCGCGACCCTTGTGGGAGCGAGCTTGCTCGCGATGACGGAGTGTCAGTCGATATTTTAGGTGTCAGACACACCGCTATCGCGAGCAAGCTGAACTGGCCTAATGATTTTGGACACTTCAATCGGGCGCTATGATGGCGCCCAAATCTGAGGTGTTTGGATATGCGTAAATCTTATTCCAGTGAGTTCAAGCTCAAAGCTGCCAGCATGGTGCTGG